>NYWG01000182.1 GCA_002684915.1 Verrucomicrobiales bacterium | reverse complement strand
TATTCAAATAATGACTTAAATAACCACTGGTGGTGGTCACATATTGCATGCTGGTGAACTACGTGCAATATATCACTGTTAAATTCAATTCAACATAGACAGCATGTTATGCACGTTAGGTCGCCAGCCTTCGCCGACCTGAGATAATTTTTCTTCTATGGTGTTTTCGTAGACGAGTTTAACGACGTTGACCGTGTGAGATTGCTGACCGATGCGGCGCACGCGCCCGATGGCCTGGTGTTCGTCGGACTTTGAGATCATCGGTTCCATGAAAACGACGGTGTGTGCTGATTGCAGATTGATCCCAGCTACGCAAGCGCGAACCGACAATATGAGTATGCAATTAGGTTCCGTTTCAAATTTTAACATCATTTTATTTCTAGCCGCCGCAGTCAGCGTGCCGTTTAAAGCCATGACGGAAATGTTGCGTATGTTTTGGTCCGGGCATTGATTGAACCATTTTTTTAAAACTTCGTGTGTCGCTTTGAACTCCGAAAAGATGACACATTTTTGCAAATTGTTGACGGTAAGATACTCGATCACCTTTTGTATTTTTTGCGGCATTTGATCTTCAGCGGACTGGCCGCTAGTTGGCGCTGGCAGTTCTTCGTAAAGCCTGAGCTCTTGTTCTACGTAATTATTTCTGCACAGCGGGCAGCGGTGGTCCCTTCGACCTCGCGCGTGATTATGAATCGACAAGACGCAGGAATAGCACAAGAAGTGATTACACGGCAACAAGCAGGGCTGCGTAAATGTTTCAAGACAGACGCTGCAGGTTTCGTCTGGTGTGATTCCGAGCGCCTCTCTGGCCTCGTGCGACAAGACGGGTGGCGTCTGGGTCATCGAATGCGAAGGTGACACTTCTGACGCAATGTTGCACCCGCTCAACGACAGCCACTGTCGAAGCGTGTTAAATCTTCGCAGACAAGTGGCGCCGTTCCGTTGATATCTATGAATCATGTTTTTTACGAACAGCAGAATACTCGCATATTCGGCGTTCTGTTCGTTACTTAGAGTTGTAATGATATTCACATAATTGATCGAGGGAATCAAAACTTGCCTTTGCAACGAATTAGCGCGCTCTACGGTGTTTCGAATGACTAATTTGCTCAACAAATGGACGAGAATACACGGTCCGAAGATGATGTCTAAGCGATCAACTAACATGTGGTTATTCATGAGCGGGTGCATTTCGTGGTCTATGGCCATAATATGTGTTCTCCAAGCTTTTGGATTAATATCAACGACAGTGTTCCTCGGTTGGGTCAAAAGACCGTAGTAACTGAAATCGACGGGTTCATCTATAGTATTGTGAATAGTCCATGCGGTTGCGGGAGTTTTATTCAAGATAATGTCAAGTTGCGCATGCAAACTTGGTGAAAGCCTATTGGAACCAAACGGCGTCGCGGAAACGCACCACGTGATTCTTGTCTTTATTTGCAACAACGACAATTTTGAACTCGTCGGAATTTTGTGCGACTCGTCTAAAACCAAGCGTTGGAAATCAATAAAATGAAGTGGAGATGCCCTTTCCACGGCTGCACGGTCAACATTGTCAGCCGAGAAATCTATGTTGCATAGTTTGGTAAAGTCTCTCATAAGAGTCGCGTACGAAGTGATTATCACGTTATTTTCTGCGCACAGGCGACGCGGGTTTCTAATTCTAGATTGGCCGTAATATACGTAGAAATGTAACAAGTTAGGAACGTCTTGATCATCAAGATCGCGATCATCGTAATAGTTAAAAGAATCCAAGTTCATATTATGAAGTTTGCTCAATTCTCGCTTCCAGTGATGCAAAACCGAGACGGGCACGACTATTAGAGAAGGTCCCTTTTTGGAGGTGCACGCACATAGAGATAGAATCGACATGGTTTTTCCCAGACCCGTGTCGTCGCACAGGAAACCTCCTCTGCAATTCCTATGACTTGCTTGATTTTCAGAAAATGAATTCGTGATTGGACAAAATTTGTAATTTTCATTGATTTTTATGTAAAGTTTTTCTTCTAAATCTACCTGTTCCTGTGCTAGCATTCTGTTTATCGCGTTTTTCTGATGAATCTGCAATTGCACCGGAAAATTATTAAACAAATCACGTAAATTGTCATCAAAATTTGGAGGATAAGAAAGAATGTCGATGACGGCGCTATTGCTAAAATTAAAACTATTGTGTGTGTTAGAAGTGTGAGATTCTTGGATCCAGCTCATAGCATTTTCGCAAGTTCTCCTATTATAATTTGAGGTTTTGCAGCGAATATCATCGGATTCAGAAATAAGGGCCGAGAGGTCGACGCTGGAAAATATGCTTGGTGCCAAATCTGCATCGCGCGAAACAAGGTTCTTAAGGTTATTTAAGAGTGTCAAAAACGGGATTCTGTGCGTGATGCACGATCCACTTCGATTGGATCTTGCGAATACGGAGTCGTTCGAATACCAAGTTGTCAGACAACGATTGCTGAGAGAAATGCATATTTCGAGCTTAAACACCCAGCGATGCACATCTTTTGGAAAGTACATGCTTTCAAGGGACTGAAACCCATTTCGACCTCCCGTGTTTAATCCCATGCAAGACAATGTTTCTTCAAAATTTGTGTTTCGCAGCTCAGAGATCTCAGGGAAATGTGCGAAGCATGGTTTTATTTTAATTTTGCAGTCAAGTATTGACCTATTTCTTTCGTCAAAATAACTATCAATTGGCGGATAATGGTAGCCATCCATCATTAACTTGTCCGCCAGAATAATGCTAATTACATGATTGAACGCTGCCAACTCTGCCGTATCGCAAGTTACCGGTCTAACAACGATTTTAGTATTGTGTCTTCCGTTGTTAGATATGGTAACTTCGTGGAAGATTTTTTCTAGCAATTTCTCGTGTTCTATTCTTGCAATAAATTTAAAGAATTCTTCACTGCTATTTAAAACCCATCTATCGATTCTCATGTCTTGACAACTGGGCCATTCTGCAACGATTGGGATTTCAATTTTTCCCAAATCACAGAAAGATCTGGCCTCTTCACTCATTCCTTTATCAGTTGAGATAAAAAATAATTTTTTTTTTTTTAGCTAAACGACGGCTAGTATGAACAAAAAAACAGGCGCATAGCACAAAATAAGATATGTCAAGATGTGCTTAATTTTTATTTTTGAAACCATCGTTATACCTACGGAATATTTCCAGAGTCTATAATATTTTTGTAGAAATCTATGGTTTTCTTCAAACCTTCTGACAGCGGAGTCGCGCTATTCCAACCGAGATTCTTCAACTTATCCGAGCTGATGTAATATCTGTGGTCATTGAATGGCCTGTCTTCTATGAAATGAATTTTCTTGTCTAAGAATTGTTCGTCGGATGCCGGGAAAATAAGCTTTCCAAGAGTCAAAGCCAAGTCTTTGATAGTTATTTCGTTTCCTTCCTCGCATCCTATGTTGTACACTTGTCCAGGTTCTCCTTTGTCAAAAATTGTGATGAAAGCATTCACGACGTCGTCGATGTACAGAAATCCTCGGGTAGCCGACCCCGAGCCCTGTATGTTAACATTAGTTCCATTGAGTAGACGAGTCACAAAAAGCGGAATAACTTTTTCTGGGAATTGGTGTGGTCCGTACACGTTATTGCCACGAGTAATACAAATCGGCATTTTGTAGGAGTAAAAGTATGAGGTGGCAATTAATTCTGCCCCGGCCTTTGTTGCTGCGTACGGATTTGTTGGACACATCATAGAAGTCTCTAATTTTTGCTGATTGTTTCCAAGGGGAGTTTCTCCGTAAACTTCATCAGTAGAGCAATGGATAAATTTCTTAATTTTTCCGTAGAGGCGACACGCTTCAAGCAAAGTGTGAGTTCCTTTGACGTTATCTTCCGTAAAATGCAGAGAATCTGCGAAACTATTTTGCACGTGGCTTTGGGCAGCGAAATGCACCACGAATGCGACTTGATGAGTATTTAATATTTCAAATATTTTTTCGTAATTGTTTATGTTTTCTTCGTACAGCGCATATCTCTTGGCATCTTGTCGTATTTCTGCGTCTATTCTTTTTTTGTTTGAGCAATATGAAATTTTGTCGACGTTTACTATTGCAAGATTTGGGTAATCAATATAAATTCTATTGATAAAATTTGAACCTATAAACCCACATCCCCCCGTAACAAGTATGCTCATCGCTTGCGTTAGTATATAGATATTTTTTTTTTTCTCAAAAAATAAAATGTCGGTTTTCTTTCGAAACAAAAGCAGGAAAACTGATTATGACAAATCCGCTAGCATATTGCAGGAAGACGAAATCGTCGAAGTCAAACCAGATCGCGATGAAATTTTTACTCCGGAACTCATTACCGTTTTGTCCGCAATGCCTCTGAATTTGCCCGACGTAGATCCCGAAGATCCTAATTATTACGAAAAAAATATATTGAATCAACTAAAATCTTTGCAATGTACAATTCATCTCTACAATATTATCACGATAACTTTTTGGTTCATGGCTGGGGCAACGTTCTTTGCCAGCAGAATTTAACCTAATAAAATTTGGTGCCCTTGTGCAGATGCGCGGCATGGGGTAAATTAGTCCATATCTCGGGCCGTAATCTGATGACAACTGGAAATTGGGAATCTTGTAGTTTTATTTCTTGATTTTCTGAAAAAGTGTTTTTTTCTTGTATTTGCAAGTTTATAGCGTGGAACCAAGAGTTATTTTTGAGCGCATCGCGAAATATTTTATTTGTTAAAACGGGAAGATTTCTTGTGGCGTTTGCTATTTTCAATTTTTTGTGGATTAGATTGAAAGATTCGTGTTTATAAATCATGGCCCAAGCAGCTATGATAGCTGCAGATCGATTCATGCCCATGTGGCAGTGCACTAAAATATCTCTGCCATTTTCAAACGATTTTTGGACTAACTTTGCACCGTCTAATATTTTTTGCACGGCTTTTTCTTTGGGCTGGTGATGTGTGTTTTCTGTGTCTAAAAATTTTGGCACCGCCTTCACATTATCATCCGACGAATCACAGCCGTAGCAGCAGATAGAATCGAGTCTGCTATGTATTTTCTGCAAATTTTGGTAGGCGTGCATGTTTCCGATGTATACGCGTATTTCCTGCCTGTTTGGATGCGCGTAAGTCGCGACCAACGCAAAACTTTTGTTTGGGTCTGGACCTCTTCCTGGCATGGCCACGTTCTTAATATATGTTGTGAAAAAAAAATAGCGGCAAAAAATATAAAGACAAATAAAGAATGCTCAGTCATGCTATAATTTCTATAATTTCCTCATTTTTTGTGTTAATTGTATATATCGTTTTGATGAATTCGCACACCATGAAACAAGGACCGAACAGTGTTTCGCAGGCAAAAATGTTAAAATTGCAAAACAGACAAGGAGAATCTATAGCGGTTAATTTGAATGTTGATCGGTATTGTGATCTGGGAAAAGTCATGGCCGTGCCAATCAAAATAGACGATAATGGCATCCCGATGATTGATATTCATTTAGGGGAGCCGGCGCAAGTTATATCGGTGGCCCTCGATACCGCCAGCTGCGACCTTGTAGTTTCTGGATCTGATTGCGAATCCTGTGGCAACAAGCTCGGCAAATATAATTCCGAAATGAGCATCAGCAACAAAGTCCTAGACAAGTGTACCACGGTGACCTACGGTACGCAATCGGACGGCGGCTGTTGGGTTGAGGACACGGTGAGCGTCGTGGGGAAATGCATAGAATCTTGCGCAGATGTCCTGAAAACTGAAGATCTTGACTTGGTAAGATTTCCAAATGTGCAATTTTTAGTCAGCAAGCAAAGAAACGAGTCCCCGTTCGCCGAGGGTTTGCCTAAATCTGATTATTCTGTCTTTGGGCTGTGCCACAGTTCTGAAATACCAATTCCTGTCATGAGACAGGTCTTGGCAAAAATGGACCTGAAATTCACGCTTATAATTGGTATACGTCAAAAATGGTTTGTCTTAGGTCGCATCCCAAAAATGTGCACGATCATGTATCCGCTTGAATCAGTGTACCACCCAGAGTTTTACATGGTCAAGTGCCCCGCAATACAGTTGGGGAAAAAATCTTTAAAATTAGCTCCAAAAAAAATAATTATAGATTCCGGATCAAATTTCATGTTTGTTCCGTCGCTAATGTTGTCGGAAATGAAAAATCATAAAACACTTGGGAAAGATACCATCAACTTACAGTTTGAAAATTTCACGTTAAATATTCCACCCTCTTCGTACGTACAAGACGGCGTGCCGCTCATTCACAACTACGAAACTACAGAAGATTCGATCATCTTGGGTTCTTTGCTACTGACGAATACGGCAATAGAATTCGACATGAAGACTCGAAACTTAAAAATCGGAATATTATCTTAACATTCCCCGTCGCATAATATATGCCAACTTTCGTATCCTGATTTTGCCTGCGTAACCATGAACGTGCAGATAAGGCTAGAAACAAGAGTCGTTGCAACGACTTGATCTTTAGATGTGACTCCCCCGGCTACACAAGTCGGAAAACTCGCGCTCACAAAAAATGCGACTAATACAGAAATCAAAGTCGCAGCCAAAAGGTTTCTACGCCAAGATGGAAGCAAAGAAATTTTTTTTAAATAACCTTTGCATTGTGCATCATTTTCGAGACTTTGAAATTGTTTGTTAAGCCGTGGGATGTCTTTTTTTGTTTCAATGTTCCAGAAAGAGATTCCAGAAAGAGACATTGCTAATATGATAAATAGACCTGCAATTGACAGCGATAATTCCATTTTAATAGTATAAATAAAAAAATAAAAGCCTTGTTAATTTTTTTGGAAAGCTTGCTTCGATTGCTTCATGTGGTCGCGAATTGCTTTCATTCCTCCATTTTTATTCCAGTGGTCAGTTCGATTCGGCCGCGACGTGGGGACTTCGTGCACGCTTCGTTTACTACTTGGGAAATACGAGCTCTTTCTAAATGCGTTGAGAGCCGCTACCGGTGGGTGAATCACGTTGAAATCTCTATACATGCTGACTTGTGATTGTTTTTCTAATCGTTCTCGCGAATCTACTGGCGTTTCAGATTTGTACATAGCTTCGCCGGATTCTATTTTTGGCGGAAGAACTTGCGGAGGGGAATTTTTGACGGGCTCAATGACTGGTTTCGCTTCATTTTCGGGGTTTTTTGGTTCTTGAATGTCGTTTGGCGGGGAACTCGTTTTCTTAGACATTCCTAGCAGTTCCAAAAACTTATCAACTGCGGTGGACAAATTATTCGTATAGTAATAATAACCAACTACTAAACATAAAGAACAAATTAGAAAGATTGTTGCTTTGTTTGAGTTGCAAATCGCAAATATCAAAAACGCTAGCACGAGTAGCAGCATTACACCGCTCTGTTTTTGAAAGTTATTGTTCAATGAATTTTTCTCATCTTTTGGAAATGCTGAATTCATCTGCATGATCAACGAACTAGGCGACAAGCTTTTTGAAGCGCTCATTATTTAATAATGTGGTATATTTTTTTAAAAACCAAAAAAATAATTTGCTAAATAAAATGTCCGCGTCGTGCATTAAAAAAAACGGAAATGTGTACGATCTTTTTATAAAATCTAGATTGAAACTGAGTGCTACCGTTGCCTACTTATCAGCAGCAATATGTGTCTTAAGTCTATTATGTAAATATTATTCTGAGGCGCGGGCCAGTGCCAATATTAAATGCGACGACGAAAATTACAAATGCAAATTAAACATCAAAAAAAATTACTTTGTAAACACGTTTTTTCAAAAGGCAACCTTGACTACGGTTTCTATATGCTCCATAATTGGTGCTTTGGTCGGATATTGGCTGGCGTTTACGACCGTTTCCTGTGAAAGTTTTGTAAATAAAATAAAAAATCTTTCTATAGTTCAGGAACTCAAAACTTTGTAACAAGAATCTACTATTCTACATCAGAGTCGACGTAATCTGCGTCGTGCCTTACTGACAAGAATCGCGCTTCTTTTGGTCGTCCGTTTGAGCCAAATGAGCGATACGAGAACTTTATCAAATTCCCTATTTTGAACAACTTCTTATAATTTTTTCTCTCTGCTTCCTTGAACCCGATTCCAAGACTAAATTTAATATTTTTGAATCGAATGATCATACTTTTCATCAAACCCTTCTCGTTCACATTGAATCCGATAAGAACACCCTCTAAGTCGGCGCGCCCCTTCAGTTTAACGCGATCGGGTGATTTTTTTGTTTGATAAAAAGATTTAGGGTTTGTTAAGACTATTCCTTCTTCTCCTCTATTGATTGCTTTTTTATAAAATTCTAATATTTTATTGCTGGCAATTTTTTTCTGAGGAATGTATGTTACGGGACTGCTCTCGTTAGGAATATAAGTCGCTTTTCGCCTGTAATGCGTGACCATTTTTTCTAAAGCCGCAGTTCTGTCTTCAAAAGGAATTTTTTTTTTAGGTAAATCGAATGTCATAAAAATCACGTTGGACCAATCTGAATCTTTTCTCAATAAACTGGCTATATTTGTTGCAGGCATAAAAGAATTTCCCATTTTAATCATTAATTCTCCAACCACTGGGTGCCGCGGCAAATATCTTTTCCACCACTCTGGCATCGCAAAAGTCCGCTTTCCAGTTTTAGAAACTAAATTTTGACCAGTCCAAATTGCCTGCCAACCATCATATTTGATTGAAACGTACCACCCATCGTACTTGTCTAAGATGCGTGGATTTTCAAAAACTTGACGAGGACGTAATTCTTTATAAGACATGACTTCAAAAATTTTCTTCCCCATTATTACGTCTTCTTTACTTGAGACAATATTAATTTTTTAGTGCTGCATCTTGTATAGTTTTCCCAGAACATTTTCCTTGGTTGTATTTCTTTAAAATGTCTTTATACAACTTTTCATTCTTTTTAAAATTTAATACAAGGTTGTGATTCTTACGGACAAGTTGACTTCGATGAGTTGGCATTTGACACGATTTGCAATAATTTTTAAAAACCATAATCGGATCAAAATGAGATTTATTCACCCACGCTATCGTCACAAGATTCCACTTAGAATCTGGTAACATGCAGTTTTTAGGACGCTGTGGACATTTTGCTGGGTTTACCGTTGTTATGCCGCAATACGGTAAACATTCGTTATCCATATCATAAAATATAAAATTTGTTCGTGTCCAACACGAAAAGACATATATTGTCCACAAATTTGCCCACGTTTTGGGGTCTGCTACCTCTTGACGCGCTTTCAAATAATTTGGGGCCACGTGTTGTAAATTATGATGCTTCCAAAATTCACTCCACGAATTCTCGTTTATTTCTCTTTGAAATTGACGCCGCAAATTTCTTCCTATCGCTTCCTGCGATTTGACAGAATGTTTCATGTAATTATTATAATTTAAAGCAGCAGCAGCCGAGTTGTAAAAACAAGACCCGTTTCCGGACACGGAATACTTGACCCATTCAGCGCCGTTATCTAACTGAGCAAAATTTTGTAAAAAGTTTTTGGGAATCTTTATTATTGAGTTTTCAACAACCATTGTTCACTTCTATTATTATTATTAAACAAAATTCCAATTTATGAATCGCCTTTGAATGTTAACATTTTCGTTTTGAGACGGACCTAAATTGTATGATTCTCCAGAAAAAGAGGATACTTCCATTACATTTATGCTTGGGGTTCTGTAGTTGTCGTCGCTGGGATTTATGCAATGACTTGCGATGCAATTACTTTGAATTCGCAGATGATGGTCGAACGCTTGTGTCGGGTTTCTCACCAAAAAACAGTCCCCGCTTTTTCCCGGTTGGAGTTGCATCTTATGGACGCGAATGGAATGCGAAGGTCGATCAATATCTTTAAAAGATAAAAAACCATTTTTCAAAGTTTCGCTAATATAACCGCGCCGCACATTATGCTTCAATTCAATCGTATTTTCCGTTGATATCAGTTCAATCGGATTTTCGTATGGTACAACCGAAATATTTAAGAGGGGGTACCCCTGCATCAATATGAACAAACAGACGACGTCGTAACTAGGCAACAGCTGGCTCAACAATTCGGCTTGCTCGGTGCCTAGGGCAATCAGACACTGGGAATACATGCTTTTTAGAGTCTTCATGCTACATCGTTGATTGATTTCAATAGTCAAGTTCAAAGAATCTTTTAATTTTGTAATTCTCTTCTTGAGTCGCATTCTATTTCTTGCGGTATTTTTCATTTTTATTACTTCATTTAGTTTTCTAGATTGGAGAGTCCATCGATGATCAAAAACTGGAACCCCGTTCAAATTATACCCATCAATCATGACTTCTACGTCGATTTTGCGAGGCGTGCAATTTTTTACTTGGAAAGTGCAGTAAGGAAGAGCTGGCGAATTTTCTTCCTCTGGATATGTGTATATTGCTGAAAATGGTTTAGGATATTTCCATCTTATGTCGTCTAGCAAATCTTTTGGTAATTTTTTGTACATACACACACTTGTGTTTAAAGTACATCTTTTTTTTTTGTTTTATTTTCAAACATGGAAAATAATCAAAAAATTATGCTTCCCGGATATCCGTCCGATGCCTCGCTGCAGGAAACTTGGATCAACAACTTTTTGCCTTCTTACACAGCTATTTTTCTTAGAGACTTGTCGGTGGATTTTGCAAATACCACGAACGACACGCTCGTCTTTGGTTATTCCAAAACACCATACAAGTTTTGGCTCGTGCCGAGACCGCCCAGCGGCACCTCGAGTTTTCCTTACCCAGCGTCCATGCTTTATAACATGTGGACAACTCATTTTTCCAAAATACTTATAGATGTTCAAGATAGGGGATATAGTTATTATTTAAAAAACAACTTTTATCACAACCACACGGACCGCACAGCCACAAACTCTATGTTTCAACCGGTTCGCATGAATTCGCGACTGATACCCACGACAGTCGTAGGCGACGAAAGTAGTACCGACGACGGGGAAGTGCCGGTGTACATAAATTATACGAAGATACAAAATTTAAAAAAGAATTATTTCGTATTTTATAAGGATACGAATGCTGTCCATTCTCAGTGCAACGTCTGCTACACGAACGTGCCGGTAGACCCGCGCGTGTACTGCGACAACGGTCACTGGTTCTGTCTCGATTGCTGCAAAAAGATTTCAGAAAGCATGAAGAAAGAATGTCCGATTTGTCGAAATCCGCCTAAAAATACAAACTTTCAATTATTGGATAAAATTGTTATCTAACAATTTAAATTATGAATTTAGAAAATTACCGCGGTGTCTGGCGCGCTGGCGGAAGCGCAAATGCGATAGTCAATCACGTCATCAAAGAACGTAAAGCCATTTTAAAATCATTTTACGGAGTAAAAAACGATAACGCGCTTTTTCAAGAAAATAAAGTAGCTGAAAGTCTAAGATTTGTTCTCCACGACGTACGACAGGGGATATATGTTTTGATACGCGGTGGTCGACCCAGGTTCGTGATTGCCGTGGCCAACTTGGACTTTGAAAATACCTTCTCTAAAGTATATCAATGTCAACTTAGCGATTGGGCGTGTAACAAAATATTATGCAACCAAACGGCCGACGCGAAATTTGGTTGGGGGTGCGGCATGCTCAAAGAAATCCGCGCCATGCTCGAAGACGTGACGCAAAAGTTTACCACTAGAGATTGCGAATTTATTTTAAACCGACGAGATCTTCCGATGCTACGGCAAGATGGCGAATCGTGTTATTTTTTTGCCGGGGCTTCCAAGCCCAAATTCGCGTGCCACCTGCCCGTCGTTTCCCTGTATCAGGGAAACAAGTTTTTCGATTTTCCCATGATAGAGCCGACGCCGCCGCAACACATGAAACACGTTCCCTGGAACAGAAAAAAAGAAATCGCGTTTTTCCGAGGGTCGGCTACCGGCGCCGGCGTCAAAAAAGAAACCAACGCGCGCATAGCGTTGGCATGGTTGGACGACCGACGCGCGCGCGACAAGCCCCGTCTTTTAGACGCTGGCATCGTCAGCCTGACGCAGCGAATCAAGTTTACTGACCAGGGACTTTTGAAAGATGCGCGAGAAAACGTCCCCAAGTTGGTGGCGCGCGTAAAAATGGAAGACTGGAGTAATTACAAATATCTGATTTACGTCGAAGGATACTCGGCAGCCTTGCGAATGGCATCCATGCTCTCGTCAAAATCGGTCATCATCATCTTAAAAGAAGAATATTCCGAAGCAAACAAGCTGTGGTACTTTAATAAATTTATCACCTGCGAATACCCAACTTCCAACGTATTTACGTACGTTTTAGCTGCGAAGAATTTCAAGACCAGCGCACACGCTATCGTCGCGCGGTTGGACGATTTGCCAGAGCTTGTCATTTGGCTTCAAAGCAACGACCACGTGGCCAGGATTCTGGCAGAGAATGCGTACGCGTTGTACCAATCGCTGATTTCCGAGCGCCTCAAGTTCATGCACATTCAATTAAATTCGTTCACCGCGGATTAAAAAAAAGAATTTGAGGAGTAAAATGCTGAAAAAACTTCTAACATCCTTCTTAGGTGTCTTCAGAGACGACAGTGCTACCGTTTTGTTTCCCGGCTTCGGCGTCCAGCCGGAAAACTACGTGGTGAAATTTCCCACCCAGCACGTCATCAGACTTAATATTTGGTCCGAAGAAGATTACAATAATATATACTTGATTGGATACCCGGGCACGCGATCGTACAGGCGATGGTTTGAAGAGAAGGCCGCGGCGTGTTTACACAATTTAACTCAGGAATTAGAACATCTTGGAGCTAAAAAGGTTGTTTATTTCGGACACAGCCTGGGCTCGCAGTTGGCGCATCACATTGCTGAAAAGACCGGATCTCCGGTCATATCTTATGGCGGCCTACCCTACCCCGAGAAGAATTACAAGCAGCTTACGCTTCTCGGAACTCACGACAAAATCGTGGCAAAGTACTATAGTAAATGGCCGGAACGAACGCTTCCCGTTTCAAACGGGAACCATTTCTCGTGCGTGAACGAAGACGGCAAAGCTCGGGCGGAAAAATGGCGCAAGAAACTAGGCATGCGCAAAGTCTACGAGTCGGCCGACGACGACGAAGTGAGTCGAAAGCAAATTGACGACCATTTGCACGAATTCTACAAAAGTCTATACGTTGTTTAACTTGTTAATTAATTCCGTTAAGCCCAGCCTAAGCGCGGCGCAGACGTACATTTCTTGCAAGACCATGCCTTCCCGCGGGAAAACCAGGAAGGGGGACGATCCGTCGAGGATGTGTTTTTTGATGATTGGAAGGTAGGCGTCGACGTTGGAATAAATCTTTTTGTAGACGATTTTATTGTATTTTTTATTTATTCTGCTTTGTATGTCGGCATCAATCATGCGCGCGCCTTATGACGCGGGACTAAATTTAATTTTTTAATTCGAACGAAACGTCGACGTCAGCGCTGGCGAAATCTTGCTGGAAAAAATCCGTAATGACCTTGTCTCTGCGCGACTTCCAGCGCGCAAGCAAGTTGTAATTATTCTTTTTTTCCGTAAAGGAATTCGTGTCCTTGTTGTCCGCCTCGTCGTTCTTCTTTCTGTAATAGGCCTTGGGAGATTCGTAGCGAATCGTCGAGCCGTTGACGCCTTGGACGCGAAAAAACAAATGTTCGAAGCGGCAGCCTTCCGTGAGCGCCACGTAGCGTTTGCCAATCTTGGCGTAGTTGTACACGCGACAGACGCCGTCATCTCCAATTACGTTCATCGTTATTTACAAATATAGTTGGGGGAGTTGAAAATGACAATTCAAATTTATCTCGACCTACAAAAAAGTAAATTTAAAATGTCAGAAACAGAGGGACCCCAAACGAAGAAACCCCGTCACTTGGACAATCCTTGCGAAGTCGACAACACACCAACCGGCTCCGAGGCCTTGTGTTGCTATGCCGAAAATATTTTGGACGAGATTGCAAAACCGGGGGCTTTTGCTTCAAAACGTATATGCGGACATAAAAAGTGCGAATTCGTCGGGTGCAACACGCGACCATGCTACAATGTTCCAGGGGAAACAACAGCTAGATTCTGCTTACAGCATAAACAGCCCAACATGGTCGACGTCAAACATAAAAAGTGCGAATTCGTCGGGTGCGACACGCGACCAACCTACAATCTTCCCGGGGAAACACAAGGCAGATTCTGCTTACGGCATAAACAGCCCAACATGGTCGACGTCCTAAATAAAACGTGCGAACATGTTGGCTGCAACACGCAACCATCCTACAACTTTCTCGGGGAAACACAAGGCAGATTCTGCTTACAGCATAAAGAACCCAACATGGTCGACGTCAGAAATAAAACGTGCGAACATGTTGGCTGCAACACGATACCAAGCTACAATCTTCCAGGGGAAACACAAGGCAGATTCTGCTCACAGCATAAAGAACCCAACATGGTCGACGTCAGAAGTAAAACGTGCGAACATGTTGGCTGCAACACACGACCAACCTACAATCTTCCCGGGGAAATACAAGGCAGATTCTGCTCACAGCATAAAGAACCCAACATGGTCGACGTCCTAAATAAAACGTGTGAACATGTTGGCTGCAACACGCAACCATCCTACAACTTTCTCGGGGAAACACAAGGCAGATTCTGCTCACAGCATAAAGAACTCAACATGGTCG
>NYWG01000181.1 GCA_002684915.1 Verrucomicrobiales bacterium | reverse complement strand
TCGGCAGTCCTGAAGGGTTAGGATTGCATTTAAAGAAAAAAATTGAATCAACCGATCAAGAAGCAATTCATATTTTTAGAGAACAAAAAACCGACAACATTGTTGAAATTGCAGAGCATTATAAAAGTGAAAATATTAGCAAAATTTTCTGCTGTCTGGGTAATATTAACTTAAAATCAATTTTATCAACATCTGCTGAAGATATGATTAATGATTTTAATACAAACTTGGTAATACCTCATGAAATAATAAAATTATTTTATAGGAGCTTGGTTACGAATGAAGGCTCTATAATTTTATTTAGTAGTATTGCAGCAGCTAAGGGTCTTTCTTTTCATTCGTCAATATCAGCTAGTAAGTCAGCAGTAGAAGGATACATCCGATCTCTAAGCGCCGAGCTTGCCCCTAAGGTTAATGCTAATGTTATTAGATTAGCATTAATGGAATCTCCAATGTCAGAATTTATTTTTCAAAATGAGAGGTCTAAGAAAATTTCATTAGATATGCAGCCAATGGGCAAATTTATAAATCCATCCGACGTTGCTGATATGGCTCTAGCGTTATCATCAAATAAAAGTGTTAATGGTCAAATCATTACGGTTGATGGAGGCATGACTACAATCACAAAGAAAACAAAAATTTAAACGATTAATATTGGTTATTATCTAACACATGTCGAATAGATTATAATTTTTATTCTTAAAGCTAGGTTTTTTTGAAAACAAATTTTTTCAGTTATTCCTCCAAGATTAACCTCCCTCCAAATGAGGTTTACAATTGGCATGAATCCAGAGAAGCAATAAATCAATTAATGCCAAAAAATTTAATTGATATACTTAAGTATTCATCAATTGCCGAAGGAAATGAACTTCATTTTAAAATAAAAGTTTTTTTTGGGATATTTAAGTTAAATTGGGTGGCGAAAATAGAGAAAGTTATTCGAGGAAAAGAATTTAGTGATATACAGATCAAAGGCCCATTTAAGTATTGGCGGCATCGGCATATTTTTAAGCGATTAGAGAATGGGAAAAAGTGCCTCATGAAAGATCAAATTGAGTTTGTTCTATTTGGAGGCTCAATAATTAATTTCTTATTAAAACCAATAGTAATTAAAAATCTTAAAAGTACCTTTCAAACAAGGCACAGTAAATTAAGAGAGGCTATAGAAAAAAATTAGTCAAATGGATGCTTTAGGCGCTACAAGCATAGTTTGGTTTAGAAATGATCTGAGATTAGAAGATAATCCAGCTTTTTTCCATGCCGTGAAAAACGGACCCGTAATTCCAATATTTTTATGGTCGCCAAATGAAGAGGACTCTTCTGTGGGAAGCGCATCAAAGATTTGGCTTTATCATTCCCTATTCACATTAAAAAAACAACTTGAGTCAATAGGTCTTAATCTAATTGTAAGAAAGGGTGACCTACTTAAGAACTTATTAGAAATAGCAGAGTCTTCAAATGCTAAATCGGTGTATAGCAACATAAGGTATGAACCATCATCTATCAAAAAAGATCAAGATATAGCCCGTAAGATACGAGATATTGGATTAGAGTATAAAACGTTTAATGGTAATTTAATTATAGATCCTTCAGAAATTTTAAATAAAAGCAATCTGCCGTTTAAGGTTTTTAGCCATTTTTGGAAAAAATGTTTGTCAGTAACTGCTCCAACCAAACCTTTAGCTGTTCCCCAAAAAATTATTTCAATTAACAAAAAGATTCAAAGTCTCGATATTAAAGACTTAAATTTAGGTGAGACCAAAAATTGGGCATTAAAAATCAGTAAGTATTGGGATTTTAATTATAGGTTTGCTCAGGGGAAACTAGATTCATTTATACTAAATAATTTTAATAAATATTCCGAAACTCGCAATTTTCCAAGTATTGATGGGACATCAAAACTTTCTCCATATTTGCATTATGGTCAAATCAGTCCTAATCAGATTTTTTATTCATTAAGTAAATCGAAAAATACTAATTGGAAAGAGTCACAATATTTAGCGGAAATAGGGTGGCGTGAATTTGGTTATTACTTAATGTTTCATTTTCCTCATACGATCAACGAACCTCTAAGAAAAGAATTCAAAAATTTCCCCTGGATTGAAAATGATATTTTATTTGAA
Source organism: Verrucomicrobiales bacterium (assembly GCA_002684915.1). GTDB lineage: Bacteria > Verrucomicrobiota > Verrucomicrobiia > Limisphaerales > UBA1096 > UBA1096. The sequence continues at coordinate 6,809 of NYWG01000181.1, read as the reverse complement.
TCATGGAAAAATGGAACAACCGGTTATCCTTTGGTTGATGCCGGCATGAGAGAATTATGGGAGACGGGCTGGATGCATAACCGTGTAAGAATGGTTGTGGCATCATTTTTAGTTAAACACTTATTAATTGATTGGAGGAAGGGGGCAGATTGGTTTTTTGATACGCTTGTTGATGCTGATTTAGCTTCAAATACTCTGGGGTGGCAGTGGTCTGCAGGTTGCGGTGCAGACTCTGCACCATATTTCAGGATATTTAATCCGACCACACAAGCCGAAAAGTTTGATATTAATGGTGACTATATTCGTCGTTGGATTCCAGAAATCAAAAATTTGAGAACCCCAAATATTTTCCAACCTCATAAATTTAAGGATGATCTGTTTCTTAGTAATTCATATTCAGCACCTATCGTTGATCATTCAGAATCTCGAAAAAAAGCTCTTCTAGCTTATGAGATAATAAAAAAATAATTATTTTAAATATTAGATTTTTGAATATTGCAAAATTAAGACTCAGGTTAGGTCAGGTAAACATTGGGTTTTGGCTCTTGTTTAGCATCTCTATTTTATTATTTAAACAAGACATAGAAATGCTCTTTCGTGAAATTGATTCAATATTAATTGTTTTTATATTCATACTAGCAATTATATTTATTCAATTGCCATTCGATATCATCGGAGCAAAAAAACTTTATTCTAACGAGAGCAAAAATAGTAGATGGCTAATTCAATGGTTTAGAGGAATCATTACTTTATCAGCTTTCTGGGGACTGTTGTCTTTTTTGATATGGCTAATTCAGCCTAGATTAGGTTTTTGCGTGCCGGTATTGGTGACTATGATGTTAGTTTTTCAGATGCATGAAAAATTAATTATTTTTATAAATGGTGGTAAATATAGTCTATTTGATGTTCAAAATTTTAAAGGGCAATCATTATTCCTTAATTGTTCTGAAAATACTTTTACGGGAGGTGTGGTCTATGGTTTTTTTAAAAACATCCAAATAATACCTGAATCCTGGAGATCTTCTCCATATTTGAAAATTGAGTGTTTGCGACGTTCGTTTTTTATTAAAAATAAATTTGTAGTGCGCTCATTTGTTTTTCTAGCTTTTTGGAATCTTTTAGGAGTTTTATTAGGTGAAATACAAGGTTTGTATTATTCTAATAATATTGGGATTAGTATCATTTGTTTAAGTTGCTGGATGACAATATGGAGTTTTTTGGCATTAATTATCATGCCGAGATTAAGTCATTCTACTGTTTATACTATTGATTATTTAGCCAATAAATATGATTCAGTTAAATTGAAAAAATGGATATATAATTTTGCAGAACTAATCGATGAAAATGGAGATAAAAATAAACTAGTCCAATCGGTTTTTTATCCCATACCTTCAGTCGATAGTCGTATAAATTCATTAAAATCCAGTTCTTCATTTTGTTTTGGTAATATAGCGAGACAAAATCTTTTCCTAAGTTGGGGAGTTTTCAATCTTTCCTGCAGAAGTGTGCACTGTAATATAGGGAGGCCAGTTCTATGGGTTTTCCCACCTAGTGCATAGGAGTTTTTAACCGTTTCTATTATTGTTTCCTTGATAGTAGACAGTTCAGCGATTCATTCTCCTTCTGCACAAGGTGATAGCCCGCGTCACATTAGACCTAGCAGTCCGAAGAGAGTTTGATTATCTCATTCCTAATGAGATGGAGCACAATGTTTGTGATGGAACTCGAGTGAAAGTACCGTTTGGGAGCCGTGAGGTTTTAGGAGTTGTTACGGCTTTACTTACCGAGTCTCCACACGGAAATCTTCGTGAAATTATCAAAACGGTTGGTAGGCAGGCATTAGTCACTCCGCCTATACTTAAGTTGGTCCGTTGGATTTCAGAATATTATTGCTGTGCTCCTGAGGTTGCCATGAAGGCAGTTTTGCCTGATGCCGTTCGTAAAGAGGAGGAAGGCTGGCGTGAACGACTTTATGTGCGCGCGCTTCCACAACATGATAAGTTGCCCAAATTAACCAAGCGACAGGAGGACTTGTGGAGTATTGTTGAGGAATGGCGAGAGTTGCCTTTGCAGGAGTTAGTGCGGTTAGCTGGCACTACTTCTGCGACAATTCGTAAACTTGAAGATAAGGGTTTAGTTAGTATTGCCCCTCAAATTTCTGAACGCGATCCTTATGCAAAAGAGCACATTCTACCAACCAGTCCGCTAGAGTTGAATGATGAACAGTCCGTTGCATTGCGCAGTATCGTAAAGGCTATTGATTGTTTAGCAGTATCGAAAGATAACGCGATTGATGTTAAGGAAAATGGTGTATTTTTACTACATGGAGTGACAGGCAGTGGAAAGACGGAGGTTTATCTCCAAGCTATCGCCCATGCGCTTAAGCAGGGGAAGGGGGCAATCGTTTTAGTGCCGGAAATTTCATTAACTCCTCAGACTGTGGAACGGTTTAAAGCCAGATTCAGTCAGGGACCGCTGCAGACTTTAGTTGCAGTTTTGCATAGTCATTTGTCTGCAGGCGAGCGACATGACGAATGGCATAAGATTAGACAAGGTAGAGCAAGGATTGTAATAGGGGCTAGGTCAGCTGTATTTGCTCCAGTGGAGCCTCTTGGATTGGTTATTGTTGATGAGGAACACGAGCATTCTTATAAGCAGGAGGAAGCTCCTCGTTATAATGCACGTGATTTGGCTGTTGTTCGTGGTCAGCAAGAAAAGGCTGTAGTTGTTCTTGGTTCGGCGACTCCTTGTATGGAGAGTTACTATAATGTTCAGCGTAAAAAATATGGGCTACTTTCGTTAACTGAACGTGCAGATGCAAAGAATATGCCTATTGTTCGCATTGTAGATATGCGCAATGCATCTCGTAAGGATAAGGGTATCAGTATATTTTCTCCTCAACTTCATGAGGCAATTTTGCAACGGCTCGAAAAAAAAGAGCAGGTCATGCTATTTCTCAATCGTCGAGGATGGTCCAGTTCACTGCAATGTCCAGAGTGTGGTTTTGTCGCTGAGTGTCCGAACTGCAGTGTTTCTTTGACCTATCATCGTGCAGCTCAGAAGTTGATGTGTCATATTTGTGGCCATATTGATTCGGCTCCAACTAAGTGTCCTGAACCGAACTGTGGTAATAAATCGATTAGGTTCTCTGGCCTTGGTACGGAAAAAGTTGAAGCTGCCTTAGGTAAAAGTTTTCCTTCGGCTCGGGTTAAGCGTATGGATTCAGATACGCTTAAGCGTAAGGAGGATTACCGGAGAATATTGGGTGATTTTCGCAGTGGCAAAATTGATATTTTGGTTGGTACACAAATGATTGCTAAGGGACTTCATTTTCCAAATGTGACTTTAGTGGGGATAATTCACGCTGATTTAAGCTTGCATATTCCAGACTTTCGAGCTGGTGAACGAACTTTCCAACTACTTACGCAGGTTGCAGGACGAGCAGGTCGTGGTGATGTTGAAGGTGAGGTATATGTACAGTCGTTTACGCCATTCCATCCTGCAATCCAGTATGCACGTCGTCATGATTATATTGGATTTTATGACCAGGAAATCGAGTTTCGACAAGAGCTGCGCTATCCGCCAGTTGGACGCGTAGCTTTATTGACTTTGCGTGGCCGAAGTGAAGATAGAGTACGTTTTTTTTCGGACCATTTACGAAAAGAAATGGATTTATTAGCCCATGAAATGGGTGATGTGGTGATAGCAGGTCCTGCTCCTGCGCCGTTGTTGCGGGCTGAGAATTTTTATCGTTATCAAATTATGATACGAACACCTCGTATGCCGCAATTAAGCCGTAAACTCTCTTCTAAAATCGATTCGCTTCAAATTCCAGAGGACTTAAGACTGATAATTGATATCGATCCAGTCTCACTTAGTTAATGTTATAGGGATAGGTTAATGAATAGGAAATCAAATACAGTGCTTTCTCAAATTGGTCGTCGCACGGCCGATTCGCCAATATCTTGGTTAATGAGAACTAAACTTGAGAGGCCCAATTTAGTATCGCTTGCAGCTGGTTTTACCGACAATGAGTCATTACCGCTTGAGGGGAGTAGGCGTCTGCTAAATGAACTTTTAAATGATGAATCGGTTGGTCGGACAGCTCTCCAATATGGATCTACTGCCGGGGATGACACCTTGCGCGAACTTACTGCTATGCGTATCGAGGAATTGGACAAAATTTCAATCGATAATAAAACTGCTGATTTGTCAAAACGAATGGTTATTACTCATGGTTCACAGCAATTCTTATATATTTTAACCGAGGCTCTTTGCGATCCGGGTGACATTGTATTGGTGGAGGATCCTACTTATTTTGTTTATCTTGGTATAATGCAAAGCCGAGGGTTGAGTGGCCGAGGAATATCCATGAATCATGATGGAATCGACCTTGAGAATCTTGAGATGGTACTTGAATCACTTCGGCGATCTGGCGAATTAAAGCGAACTAAGATATTATATCTTGTTTCTTATTTTCAAAATCCAACCGGCAGATCAACCAGCCTTTCGATTAAGAAAGAAGCCCTCAATTTACTCAGGAAATATGAGCGTGCCGCAGGTCATCCAATTTATCTTTTGGAGGATGCAGCTTATCGTGAACTTGGCTTTTCAGGAGAATCGAATTCTTCAGCACTGTCTATTTGTGGCTCCTCGGAACGAGTAATATATTCTGGTACTTATAGTAAGCCATTTGCGACCGGAGTGCGCGTAGGGTTCGGCGTCTTGCCGGAAGTTCTGCTAGAACCGTTTTTACGGATTAAATCTAATCACGATTTTGGAACAAGCCACTTAATTCAAAAACTTGTATTACGAGCATTGGATTCAGGTGAGTACATGAAGAATTTGGCGAAAGCTCAATGTCGATATCAAGTTAAAGCTAATGTGATGAATGATTCGCTTTCCGATTATTTTCCAGACTTAGTGAAATGGGAAAAACCTCAGGGTGGTTTGAATTTTTGGGCTGAGTTGCCCCGATCGATGAATACTGGATTGAAATCCAAGCTTTTTCAGGAAGCATTGAATCAAGATGTGCTCTATGTGCCTGGTAGTCTTTGTTATGTAGAGGATGCTTCTAGGCGTAAACCTAGTTATGAAATGCGACTTAGTTTCGGAGCTGCTTCTGAAAAGGATATTCGAAAGGGAATTCGAAGTTTAGGGAATGTTCTTAAGTGCAAATAGTTAGTTTTTAACTATTAGAGTTTACTTCAATGGAGGAGGAGCGCTTAGTTTTCGGTATAGCCATGCTTCTAGTGGGCGTAGAGGAGAAAGCCAGCTGTAAAATGGTGAGTAGTAGAGCCTTAGCCGTATGACTGATAGTAGCATGACAAAGGAAGTACGTCCCAATTCAACTTTGGAACCAATCTGATCAGTCCATTCCGTAGGGACTTCGAGTATTTTATATCCGGAACGTTTCAGGGCATAGAGGAGGTTAATATCAAATGCCATATCAGCAACTGTCAGTTGACTATGAATTGCTTCTACAGCTTCACGCCGCATTACCTTTGCTCCGCATTGCGTGTCACGAATACCCATCCAGAAAAAAAACTGAATAATTGCGTGAAATGTTCGACTGGCAAAACGGCGGCGTAGAGTTTGTTCTTGATGTAATATTGAGTCCGTCAACCAACGTGAACCAATAACGCAATCCGTATTTTTACATTTCTGAATTAGATCATCGAAGGCGGCTGGCGGGGTTGCCCCGTCTGCATCAACATATCCAACTAAATCTACTTCAGGGGCGAGCTTGAGGCCCTCAATTAGTGCCCCTCCTTTACCGACAGGTTCAGGAATATTTACAAAACTTATTTCAGGAAACTTTTTCTTGGCAGTTCTTACCACTCCGAGAGTGTTGTCTTTACATCCGTTGAGTATTACAACGATGTTGAAATGCCCTGAGTGTTGATGGCGAAAATAGTTAGCATAATCCTCAAGTACGGGAGCAATGCGGGTTTCTTCGTTATAAGCAGGTATTAGCAGCAGAATATTGGGGGATGCATTGGTCACGGGATCGGTTTACTCAAAAAAAGCCATTGAAGCAATGCTCACCATACTGTGAATGCGCCGTCGAGTCCCCATAGCTGCGAACCTCGATATTTTTGCATTTGATCGATTTCTTTCCATCTTACGGATCCATCAAGCCATCCTATATTACCACCATCAGCACCGACATCCTTTGATGAGGCTCCTTCGGCACTTGGGTTGGAGTAGTCGACTATACCTTCTGTATCACTGCCGTACTCGAAAAGAATTGGTCCGTTTGAACCATGCGGGGCAAGTGTATGTCCGAACCCTGGTGACCACGTATTCAGATCGGTGACCAGTGGTAGACTTGGGTTGTCTGATAGGGTTTGCGGTGAGATCCAGCCTTGAAATCCATCCATTGCTTCCCATGGTGTTTGATAATGTCCTCCTAGGTAATTGTAACCAATAACGTACCCCCAGCCTTCAAAAAGCCATCCTTTCGGGTCTCCAAATGGTTTGCCGAGGTTGGCACATTCATAAATATTAAAGGGAGCGTATTTTAGTAACGATTCACGAATTGGAGTTGAAATTAGGGGGGTGTGATCATCCATTGGATCTTTTGCATCGGATAAGCCACTTGGTAAATACTGATCATTGTCCCCTCCATACATGTGGGCAACTTGAATGAATTGGCGGATATTATTTTTACAGTATGTTCTGCGTGCTCTTTCCTTTGCGCTAGCTAAACTTGGAAGTAGTAGTGCTGCCAGAATGGCAATGATAGCAATAACTACCAGTAATTCGATTAGGGTGAAGCCTTTACGTTCTACGAAGTTCATTTGCTC
>NYWG01000180.1 GCA_002684915.1 Verrucomicrobiales bacterium | reverse complement strand
TTCATCCAACTGTATTGAAAATAATCCTCCAGATCTTCAGCAACAATGTAGTGGAATTGACAATGATGGAAATGTTAACACGTATGATAGATGTAAAATTAATTCCATTATGAACGCGGAAGGAACTTGTACGTGTGCGGACGGTTATGTCATAGCTCCTTCTGGCGATGCATGTGATCCGCAAGCAACATCATGTAGACGGGATGAACACGTTGTTAACTCAAAGTGTGTTGCTTGTGCGGAGGGAACGTTTAATCTTGAAGGTGACAGTATTACACTAGTAAACACTGTTTGTGATGACAATTATTGTCCAGAAAACTTCAGGGTTGAAAACGGGCAGTGTGTGGCATGTCCGGCAGGTGAACATACTCCTGGATTTGACGATAGAAATATTCAGGGAGGAACGAAGTGTTGTAAGGCAGATGAGTATGAATTTACACCATCTTCTCCAAACATCAACAATAACGGTGGTTCGGACCGTGTGTGTAAGAAGTGTTATGGAAATACAGATACTAAGCAAGACGTCGAAACGAGGTACGCGAATTTACGATGCTGCATAAAAGGATATGACTATCAATGCAATAGAATTTATCATGGATATAACACTGCTTGTGTTGACGAAACTAGTTCAACGTGTAATGCCTTTGTTAAGTATGGTTCAAAACAACAGGGAGAAGCATGTACTCATAACAACGAGTGTGACGATGGTGTGTGTACGAACTCAGTATGTGCTTAATAAAATAAAGTTAAATATTGTACTTAAATTAAAGAATATTCTTTACCTTCGCTCTCGTCTTTGTTAAATGACAAAAGATTAGTTATCAACGGTTCATCATTTTGTACATCTGTTGAATAGGCATATGCCTTGTATATTACAGCTAAAAGAAGTAATATCAATAGTAATATAGTTATCACTACTGTGAGCATTTATTGAAGCTTACTTTTTATTTATACCTATAAACACACTTATTTTTTTAAGATATGGAAGTATCCATAAATTTTGCCAACCCTATTGCGTGCTACGATAATTTTATCAATAAGTGTGCCGGAAGATTATGTCATGTTGAAGTTTGTTTCGAAGTAGACGTTGCTGTGTTGCGTGTTATAATCGACATGCAACTAGGGGAGTCTTATTCTCCATCCATATGTCAAACCATTTTAAATAATACAGAAAAGATGAGCGGAAATATCACCGTTGCATTTTACATACTTTTCGGTGACGTTATGTCGTTGAGAATATTGTCAGATACCGAAGAAGACGAATTTTTAAAGATACCAAAAGAGCCTGTGTACGAAACCTTAACATTACAGTTGGAAGAGGAACAGTATCACGAGCTAATAGCATGGAATGTTAAACTATTAGGAACGAAGTACGATATTCCAAGAGCGGTTCTCCTTCTTACACCCTTTTCATACCCAACAACTTCCAGACCAAACACTTTTTTCTGCTCTCAACTCGTGATGTATATGATCAAAGAGAACAATCTATTACCAGTAGAAGATGCGTTGGATATCGATCACATGAAGCCTGATGATGTGTATCAGTGGCTCCTTCAAAAAATAAATCATATAAAAGAGCAGTCTGATAAAGAAAATGAATAATAATTCCCCTACGACTCAATTTGGAAATGCCATCAGCACTGGAACTTTAAAATATAATGGAACAAGAGAAGCAGTTCAACCGGCACCAAAATGGCAGAATTATGTTCAACAAAATTATCATGCTGCTAAAAATACTTCAGGATTAAACCACAACCAAACCATGAAGTCATTGGGAACGAACTATCGGGATAAAAAAGGAGGGGTACAGTGAGTATATAAATAATAATAAGTTTGTAAAATGGATTTAATCATTCCAAAATATTTTTTTTTCATGCTTTTATTATGGATACTAATAGTATTATCTATGAACAATAAATTTAAAGACATACATGACGAAGAACAAGAAAACAAATATCTACGTAAATTTAATAAGAAGATAAAAAACATTTTACAACAAGTTGAACAAAAACCTACTAATCATAATGTTATAAAAAAATGGACACAATTATCCTCACAGTATAATGATAATAGATGGAAAAATGCACACTGTGCTTCTTGTGAATACACAGATAATGTAACAGAGGCAGATTTTGTGTTTGCACATCCACATAAAACAATAATAAAACGTCAGTTTAAAAGCCAGAAGTGGATAGGTCAGTTTTGGGAATCAGATGGAAAGTATCCATCGATTGGTAATGAGCCTTTTGATTTCAGCCGGTCTTATCGCGCGGATGCGACTTTTACCTATTACACTATGATGACTGACACGTTTAAACCAAAGAATATAGCGAAGGTTGTGCCATATAAAGTTAAAAAGAAAAAGAAACAGATGATGAGTTCATGGATTTCAAACTGTAATTTTATGGTGGGAGCTCGCAAGCGAATGAAAATGCTACACCTGTTGAAGAAGAAGGGTGTTTCTTACGCATCGTATGGAAGATGTGACAGAGATCATAATACTGGCGAAGTATTACCATATGTTAACAGACAGATACAGAAATGGGATACAGATGAAACGAAAAATTGGGTGCAAAGTGGTTCACAAAAGATGGCACATGCGGCACAATACTTATTTATGTTTGCCGCTGAAAATGATAACTCTCCATACTATCATACAGAAAAAATATTTCATGCGCTCATGAGCGGATCTGTACCTATCTATTGGGGTCATAAGACCATTTACGAATACATTCCTGAACACTCTATGATCTTTGCCGATGATTATGGAGACAACTTAGGAGACTATATTTTAAAGGTGGCGGAAGACGAAACGTTATATAATTCCTACTTGGCATGGAGATCTAAACCGCTACCGGCCAAGATGTTGGAGAAGATAAACCATAGTCCACCGTCAGAATGTGATATTTGTAATTTTTTAGTTAAATCGTAAGAGAATTTTTTTAAGTCTTGTATATATATATGGCTTTTTGATAATATATAATGAGAGTATATGTTATCTTAACAGTAACAATCTTTATACTAAGTTACTTTAATTGGTCGCACAGACCATACAAACACTCTTATCTTCGTAAACCACTTGTAAACGCTAATAAAACACACGAAAACATGTCAATACTAATGAACCCCAAAATACCATTGAAAAATCAATCAAAATGGTACTATGCCATAAGAAAGTTTTGTAAATTCGACCAGTATCCATGGAAAGATTATGATACGTATAAGAAAAATCTTACATTTGTCTTCAATCCACATTATCGTGGTCAAGGAATTGGACAAGGATTAGTTGGCCTTAGTTTTGCGATGTATTTGTCTCTTCAAAGTCACAGAAGATTAAAAATAGATTGGAGGCAAGATGCTCTTTTTTTGGAAGAGTGGTCAACGGCGACTTCGAATTGGAGCCCTTCACATAGCCATAAAAAACCACATCTCATTTGGAACTTCGGTCAAAATGAATCCCCCAGTAAAATAGTGTCACTACTTCTTAGTGATGAAGCAGAAGTAGTTTTTTCTGGCAACAGTATTTCAGAAGTGTTACCCACATATCGAAAACTGTTTGCACATAACATTTGGAAATCAGCTAAAGAAGCCATCCGCATTTGTCGTGCTTGTACCTTTCCCTTTTTGTTTAATGACGATGTTAAAGTTGTCTATGAAAATGTGTTGCATTTGCGTTTCGGAGACAATGTAGCGTATGGATTTGGTCCTGACAGACGGAAAATAATACAACTCGCGCATACGGTAGAAAATGCGGTGGACAGAGGTGTTAAATTGTTGGGTTCAGGTGTCATTTTTCTCGAATCGGATTCAACACGTGCAAAATTATACGCGTCTAAAAAGTATTCCAACGTACAAACAAAAATAACCGTAGGACATACGGCCTTGTCTAGGGCAACTTTAGAAGATATGAAGGAGATGTGGCAAGTTATTCTTCGTATGGCAGCAGCGAAAAATATACTATTTACACAGAGCGCATTATCTGAATCTTCCATAATGATGGGCGCGCGCGTGTTGACACGTGCAACGGCTTTTGAAAGGGTTCTGAAAAAAAATTTAACAAAGTTAGGTTGAATTATATTCTTATGGACCGTTAAAATACTACGGACCAACTTTTATTTCTTAGGTAGAGTAGTCTAAAAGTGAGGGTCGGGCTTGTACAGTTGTAGGGAGTCATCGGTAAGTATAACTGTACAACTCCGGCCCTCACTTTTCTGAGCTAGGGGTAGAAAAAAACTTTTTGGTCTTTAGCAATATAGCTACGGACTTATAGGTCTGAATTAATATAAGAAATATTTAGTAAAGTTATCACAGTTGTACAGTTCTTTCTCTAGTTGTTTGTTCACCTTATTATGAAATTCACACATAAATTTAGGTGTCATTTCAATAGTATCACGGCTTAACTTCATCTCTTTTATATGTGCTCTACATTCAGCACAAGGATAAAGATGCTCTAAGCTTAACACCAAATTTTGAAATAATTTTTCATTCTTATCGCTTCGCTCCACGTTGTTTACTACTTCATGTAGTAATCTCCACGTACCCTGTCCTAGTAACTCCTTATTCTTCTCCCCACAGACGTCAGTACAAGAACATTGATCTACATCTTTAGAGTGAGCATAATCTTCATAAATTAGTATCAACACAATCAAATTTAACCAAAACGCGGTAGACATTTATTGTAATAATTTACAGCTTATATACTAGGCATCATCAGGAGGACCGGACCAAAATACTTCCATGTCTAAATTGACAGCGAGTTTTGCTCCTCTGTTTTGTAAACAAAAGTGAAACGGGATATGTTCACATAATTTTGCGTCACCATTGTATCTATATCTGTTGTAAAACTTATTCTTTTTATTCTTTACTACATGTTTGTATCTACAACTATATATTGGATATTTGTATATTGTCATTCCTCCAAAGCAACCTTTAACGGGTACATATTTGTTTTGTCGTAATCTTCTATTATGTGGAAATATTTTATTAATTTCTCTAAAATCAATTTTTCGATTTAATGATTTGTCATATACCCATGGAGTAAGGTAGGTAAATGTGCCATCTATAAGGATAGTGGCTGAAACATCATAGTAAAATATGTCTTCATCAACTTTTCTACCATTTGCACAAACAACATCATACGTTGAATCACGTTTTAATTCTCTTTTAGCTTCTACCAGCGCCGTGTCTGGTATTTTCATATCAGTATCGACCCATATTAGTTTTATATGTTTCCAATTGTTCGAATTTTCATTTTCTATTTGGCGAAGACACATATTACGTAATAGTATAATTCTTCCAATTCTTGTAGGTGGTAGATGTGATGGTTGTACAATTTGTTTCATGTGTAGTGTAGTGTTATGTTTCTTTGCTGTTATTAGTATTATTTCGTGTGGCTTTACTATGGAGTCTACTCTTCGTAAATTGTCTTCAACTTGTGTTGTCCAATCTTTTGCTAGTCCACAGACATACACGATATCTTTTTCAACTGGTTTTTGTTGTACTGGTGGTTGTTGCATGGCTGTTGAACAAGAGAAAAAAGCAACCATTATTAAGACCCATATAGAAAGAATAAGAAGTATGCATAAGTAAAGCACTTTCATGTTATTATTATCATATTTTTATTTAAATACCATACTCGTCACAGTCACGTTGCCTTTTGTAAGGGTGTGGCCAGCAACATCTACAGCACATGATGTAGTATATACATTTAAAAGCATAAACAATGCTCTCACAGAAACTTTTTAGACATGATAATGCTACACAAATAGCTACTCCTGCAATCACCCACACAGCTATTTCCAGGTTGTCCAACAGTGTTTGTTCAAATTCAGACATTTTTGTGGAGTTGGTAAGGATGTCCATTTGGTAACACATGTAAGTAATTTATACTATGCCACATCCGCTTGGTTTTTCTTCCTCTAAAAATGAAGTTTTTGTACACTTTCTGTTTCGAGATGCTTCACTTACAAGCATTTTCAAACAGTCTGTCGTATTCCCTCCGTGTTCAGCACTGGTTTCAATATAGAAAGTATTTGCTTTTCCCTTTACATACCCCAACGCCTTTGACATATCCACACGTCTACGGGCAACCTGATCCATCTTATTACCCACCAGTAGTATCGGATATTCAACGCCATGCATAGTAACAATTTTATCTACATATTTTTTTGCTCGTACGAATGTTTTATAGGAAGTCACGTCATATACAACCACAATCGACTCCGCATTTTGAAGATATTGATCATATAAAGAGTCGTATCCATACATACCACTCAAGTCAAAAAATTTCACGTGGTAAATAGTATTATGTACATGTATGGTTGTCACAGTGACATCCACCCCAACGGTGTGATCTGTGTCTGGCTTTTTATTTCTATTTACAAATCGACTAACTAAACTACTTTTCCCTACCTCTGTATCTCCAACCACAGCGATCTTTATCATTTTCTTATATTATTTAAGACTTTTGTACTCTTTTTTTTTTGTAGTATAAAGAGAAGTTGTCTCGTTTCAAATGGAACCAAACATTTTATTTCTTATATTATTATGGACTTTTGCACCCTTTTTTAAGAAGTGGGCAATGCTTTCCATCAGTAGTTCACAAATATTATTTTGGCAGTCGCTTTCTATACTACCGTTGAATGCGTTAAGAGGGTACAAAGTGTCTGGAAGTGACATGTTTTATCCGACCTTTAATCGATGGTTTTTTATTAGTGTGTTTGGAACATTTCTTTCTTCAGTCGTTTTTATGTTATTGTGTAAAAAACTGAACCCTAGTGACTTCATTCCAATTGTCCAACCGTCTGTCATCGTCATAACAAACGTGATAGATATGTATATGGGTAAGAAAGTTGGAAGGAATAAAATTATAGGTTGTGCGCTTATTTTATTTGGACTGATGATTCTAAATCGTAAAGAAGCACCAAAAACAATAGCGAAAAAAGTTAACATGCCCGTATAAATAACAGTCTACTCTTTTTAAATGAAACTTATCCCTCTTCGTAACCTCGTTCTAGTTGGCACCCTCCTACTTTTTTCTTACATGATTTTAGAATCAGAAGTACTTATAGAAGGTACTTTTGATACTCTTGTAACGGGTGGTGCTGGTTTTGTAGGCCACCATGTATTGATGAAAATGCCCAATGCCGTTGGTATCGATTCGTTTAATAACTATTACGACGTGTCTTTAAAATACAAACGAGCCAAAATTTCTGGACGAGTCATTGAGGGTAATGTTTGTGACATAGTATTAATGAGAAGAATTATACACAAATATAATATTAAGAAAGTTATACATTTAGCAGCTCAAGCTGGCGTTCGTTACTCATTAAAAAACCCACAAGCGTACGTGAAGTCCAACGTTGAATGTTTTGTTCAACTTTTAGAAGTACTGAAAAATCTGAATATTCCATTGATATACGCGAGCTCTTCCAGTGTATATGGTAAAAATACAAAAGTTCCATTTAGTGAAACAGATCCAGTCATTCAACCAGCTTCATTGTATGCGGCGACGAAACGTGAGAATGAGCTGTTAGCACATGTGTATTATAATTTATATAAACAACAATCGATAGGTTTACGCTTCTTCACAGTATACGGTCCAATGGGAAGGCCAGATATGGCATACTTTTCGTTTACTAAAAATATCATGGAGGGAAAACCTATAAACGTATTTAACTATGGGGAAGTATCACGAGATTTTACATACATTGATGACATTGTAAACGGGATTATAGGATGTACGAAAATAGACTTTACATACGAAATTATGAATTTAGGAAGGGGACAACCACACACGGTTGGTGAATTTATTAGATTTATTGAAAAAGCAACAGGAAAAAAAGCGATAAAGAAAATGATGCCTATGGCAAAAGGTGATGTATTAATCACGTACGCAAATGTATCAAAAGCAACCACGCTCGTAGGCTACAGACCACAGGTTACGTTGGAAGATGGTATAAATAAATTTGTAAAGTGGTATAAAAATAATTAGCTAAATAAATGTCATTTCATACACACGCGTGACTCCAGGTGTAATTTCTTGCATTGTCTTTTTATTTACACGATCTGTGTTTTGATATGTTTGTAAATGTTCAAGCGGTATTTTCATTAATTTATTATTCCACTCTTCAAACGAATGAGTCCACATATGAATTTCTAGAGAAAGCTGGCCAATCTTGTTGTATGGTAGATGTGACAATACATCAAATTCAGCCCCCTCAGTATCCATTCGCAATAAATCCACTTTAGAATGTCCCAATCTTTTCATAATTGAGTCAACGGTTTCAACGAAGTAGTTTTTTTTGCCACTGTAGAGCGTAGATGAGCCATTATGAATACCAGTTTTGGCTCCCAATCCAACTTTTTCAAAGAAATGTCTTTCGGCTCGTTTTGGTTTATAATCCATTCCTGGATCAAAACTATATACTGTACAACCATAATCGTGCATGTAGTCATCAAAGTCCCACTGATAGTTAATTCCGAATGAGTAAACTATACATGACCCGGATACAATATTATCCATGCATATCATTTTGCTGGTAGTTGTATCAGGCAAAATCACAGGCTTCTGACATTTTGGAACTAAAGTCTTCGTTTGGAAAAAAGAGTTTATTTCCAACACGTTATTCTTAATTAAAATAAGGTCGATTGGCCATGTTATCATATTTTGTTCTCCGTAGTAATTGTCACACATCTCTAGAGGAGCACGTACATCTTTAAATGGTGGCAAATAAACATTATTTTTATTGTTTCCACCATATGTTGTTCCTACTACATTATTTTTTACAGTTTTCCGCCAATTGGAAACTATTATGTATCTAATATTGCTTTTTCTAAGGTTGTTAAAAGCACGCACAGCTTCATCTATAGGCAGATGTTGAATAACATCACGTATCATAAAAGCATCAAACTTTCCTATATTGTCTTTTACAAGATCCAATTTATTAAAGTTCCATCCTGGATGACCTTTTCTTGCTAGTTCTATGGCTTTTTCGCTTATGTCAAATCCAGTATACATCCTTGGATTTATTTCAGGTATGGTATGTTGCCAATTAAAATCGCCACTTATATCACCAAACGATGTAATATTATATTTCTTAATCCAATCTGAAATACATTTGCGGACAGTAGTGGTAATTTTTAGGGTACTACCCGGTCCACTTAAACTTTCTTTATTTGTCCAAAAATTAGTTTCATAAATATCTTGAAATCTTTTTTCTCTCTCATTCATTCTCTTCGTCTCCAACACAAACATGTGGAAATTTCCATCCGGGGTAATATTACAATCTTCACCGGTACCGTTTCCTTTATTTCCTGGATAGGTACGTGTAAATTTAATAGTTGAATCAATGAACACATTATTTGGCATTTTCGAGTGAAACCATGTGTAGTATAAATTATACTCAGAAAATCCTAGTTTTGAGTCTGCACGTTTTGGTATTTGGTCAACAATCATATTAACACAAGATTCTTTTTTGACTTTACCGCACATGTGCATCATTAAAGAATCCAACGTTTCTGTATGTATCATCATTTGATGTACAACAATATCATTTCTATTTGGTACCTTACCTGTCAAAGCGGTTGTAGTTACTGGATAAAAATCGTTTTTCCATCCACCTACTATGAAACGGGTTTTTTTACCTTCTATAGGATTGTATCTTTTCAACAAGATATTGTCCGTATCCCAGATCATAAATTGTTTTGTAAGTGATATAGATTGATACGCAAACAATTTCAAAAACTGTTGGTAGTACCACGAAGTACGTGATTTGTGTGCAATCCAGCCATTTTTGTTTCTAAACTTTATATCACTTCGTTTTAAAACTGTATTCTCGTCATGACAGTATACATCCAACTCATCTTCGCATTGTTTCGTTAAGTATGGCAAAGTAATAACATGTATTTTACCAATATTGACTAAGTTTCTTCTAAGTCCATCTATTGTTCTTTTTAAGACACAATTAACAAATCCAGATACAAGTATTACATCTATCAAATTCACATGTGAACCGACCGATTTTGTATCTGAATATAATTTTACTACTTCAGCTTTGTCCAACCGATGAAATGAAATGCTTTTTTCACTTACTAAGTTTTTAGTGTACAACGTTGACTTATCATACTTATGAGTCCAATACCACGAAGACTTCTCGTTCGATAAAGATTTCATTTTTGAGGGAGAAAAAGGGTGGAAACGCTCCGCTCCGGTGCTGTCGGTCGTATCTTGTGGATTCACTTCTAGAGAATGTAAGCATAGGGCAACGCGGACATCACAAAATTTTCCATTTTTACTTCTTGGTTGGTTAGACCACACTGCTAACATATTGCTTTTAGCCATACATTTTTCATTTTTTGAAGAAACAAATTTTCTAACAACGTCAGAACTTAAAACAAACCCTGCTCCACCGCTGTTGAATACCGTCCCGGACACTGGTTCCTTCAACCGGTTGCCAATAAAAGCGTCTTTTGGATGCAATGTTTTAACATAAGCCTTAAGATTCTGGATGTTAACATACGTATCCAAATCAGCCTTCAAAACCCATATATTTTTATTTTTTGGAATTTGTATAGTTCGAAGACATTTTTTTAATTTGTCAAACATGTCCTCGTATTTCTTATTTATAGCTTTTCTCACATTATTTACATGGACAACTTCTACCTTTTCATTAGACTGTATATCAACTTGTTCGGAGGCGCAAAAAAATAATTTATCACAATTAGAACCCCATGTATTGCGAACTGTATTTATTGCATCTAAGTTATTTGTCACCTTAACAACGCAATATACATGAGGACGATAAGTTTTTTCCTGTATTTCCACTACTTTTTTTGGTAAAGGTCTTCCTGAGTAAAAAATGGAGGAATCAACAGGCTTTTTTGACCACCCGCCATGTGGGGAGCCAATGAAATGTTCTATATGTGTCAAACCACAAATATTTGTTTTAGGACGTTGTTGAATAGCATTATGAAGTGAAATTTGGTCTTGAAACCATGGCACGTCTTTATGCATTTTGGAACAACAACCGCCTTCTAAAGAATCAACTGCTGATTTGAAAATCGCACGTGTATTTTCATTATTCGTTACTACAACAACACCTAAAGCAAGCTTTTCTTGTATGTGCGTTGAATCACGTAGTATTGTTGAAATATCACATACTTTTGAAGCATGATTCGAAATCATTTCTGTAGGGTTTTTTAACACTACAGTATCTGCATCCAACCACAATAAGTTGGCACTGTCAGGCATGGTTCGTAACATTTCCTCTATTGCTGAAACTTTAAATAACAATATGTTGCTTTTCCCTTTAAATTCCACTGGTCTGGAGGGTTTGTTTACAAAATGAAACATTAAACGTTCTCTACTGGTGGGGTCCCACCCTATCGGTACAATATATAACGTATATCCCCATAATGATAGATGTCGTGATAACTTAAATGCTCTATCTTTATATTCACTAGTACATAATGTCATAACAGTTTTCTTTCTAAAAGGTTTTTCTTTATAATTTTTACTAACCTTCCATCGTTGCTTCCACATGTGCATTCCATATACTTCCTTATCTGTCTTAAAATTATCATAAATGCATTTTGATGTGTCTGTGTGATCACAAGGAAAAAAAGAATGTGATTTTAAAATTGTGAATTGTTTCATGCTACCCTTGTGGTATAATTTAGTCGGTAGAGCTGGTCCAGTTACTCTATACTTCCCTGTATACACAAAATTATCGTAGTCTATGTCTCGAAGGACGTTTTGGCTACCGGATATACTTTCTTTACTCATTAAAGATAACCCACCTTGAGGGGCATAGAATACCGCCGAAGCCAACGTCTTACATGGAAGCTTATTTATTGGCAATTCACAAACGAAAAATCCGGTTGGAAATTTCGATATCAATGGTACAATCGATTTATAGGCTAAAACGTCAGTGTCAACATAGAGACCGCCGTATTTATTTACTACAGCGTAGCGTACTATATTTGAAATCCATGTGCTTAACGGAATCTTTTCCAACATTGGAATTAATGATGGAAAGACTAACTTCACCTCTTTGTTTCCCCATAATTTCACCTTTGCATTAGGATGAAATTTTTTCCATGTTTTTATAGCGTTCACAACATCATCTGTAGGTTCGATATTACCCTTCAAAAAAGGTGATACCCAAACCATATGGATATTTAAGTTTTGCTGAGGTTCGTTTGTAGAACGCAACCGTTGACATTCAGTGTCAAACATTGCATGTTCTTTTACTGTTCCTACAGCTTTTTCTATTTCCTTTTGAGCTCTCAATCGTAATTTTGAATATTCCTTATTTTCATCCCATCCAGCCTTTCCATGTTTAACCATAAACGATTTACACGCTATAACATTATTCGGTTTGTTGTGTTTCAACGTAAGAAAAAATTTCTCATGTTCTCCTACCTTCAACGTTTCATCCCATTTATTATCTACTAAAAAAGCTCTGTTGGCTATTATAATATTCAATCCAATATCTGTATCTACACATTCGGGATATTCTTTGTTCTTTTTTGCGCCAGGACAAATATGAAACACACTTTTTTTCTTATATATGATACCAGAATACATCCCCCGGTCGGTAGTACCGCCAGTTAATATTTTTTTCTTTGACTTTTTTAAAATGGTAATACCACGTTCAACGTCAAACTCTTTTTTCCATATCATGTCATCGTCCATGATAACTACATATTTTGATGTCATCCATGTGACTAAGACGTTTCTTCCTGCTGACAACCCACTATCAAAAGTCATTTTTTTGTAGAATACGTTGTTTTCCTCCTTATATTTGTCTGATTGGTCTTCCTTACCATCATCCGCTATGTAGATATGTACCGAAGGGTATATTTTTCGTATACTTTTTACTTGCCGGATAGTCTCTTTGTACCTATTCATTGTTTTGATACCTACCTCAAAATTGTTCTTTAACTTCTTCTTATCAAAAAAACTAGTTGGTTTATTACATTTATCGAAATAGAATGTTAATCCGTCATTTATCCATCCAGGTAAAATGGTCCTATCGAAGTCTTTTGCTACTTCCGAAGTCCCACAGTGATTATTGACTCCAATTTGCCCATAATGCATGATTAAAGACTTTCTAGGAATCACCATCTTTATCTTTTTCTTCTGAAAAACCTCAGAAAATCCCCAATCAAACAACTCATTTTTATTAGCTGGTAACATTTCTTCAACGACTGAGCGTTTCATTACAGTACCAGCGGAACCCATTGATCTTTTCTCACATAGTTCTGTATTGCAATTAAATGTCTTATGATGTGGAGCATTAGAATGGTACAATGACATGACACCATGTGTAGAGTCTAGATGCTTACTGACAAACTCACGCCAATTTTTATGAAATATTAAATCCGTATCAACAGCAAATATGAGGTCGTAATCTGTAGTAATAAAATGCTCAAACATTCTACGGATATTTTTATTTGATCCTAAGTTTTTCTTACACGGAAAAAAATGTATATCGTTGCCATACCACTCACGAAGTTCTTTTTCACCATATTGTGTTGAACAATCATCAAAAATAAACAATTCATCCGACGGTATTTTATGGTACTCGCGTAGTGTCCGTGCGTGAAATTTTGTGTATCCTATTCTATTGTGTATAGGTATGGCTATCATGATACGAAAGGGTTGATCATTTTTTTTCTCTTTTTTGAATAGAGGCTTCTGTTTCTTCAAATATTCGTCTACACTAATACCTTCATGACAAGCTTTACATAACGGCGTGTCCAACTGGCAGCAAATATTCGCATCTGCTGTTGAAGGTTTGGGAGTTGCTTTAACATCGGTATCGTCATTAATCTTCCTTACGTATTTTACGCAAGAGTCATAACGACCGCATAATGTTTGAAGTTTATCCAACGTCTTGTTCACGGCTGAACGCAACCCTCTGTTCTTCACCATAATCATGTGGTAACGATTGGTGAGCTTTTCTCTGTTGATACTAAACGTAAGACATGCGAAAATGACAATACTAAGTAATATCACAAACTTCATTTTTAAGTCAGTAACGGATACTTATACCTCATGTTTATCTAAGGTTTTTGACTATAAATGAATTCTTACCTTCACTAAATGTATTTTGGTGCCATTAGCACAGACATCAAAAAAAGTTCAACACTATGGATGAATTTTCCCGCATGGATGAAGAATTCGGTAAGACGTACAAATAATGTCACAGAATATGTATTTGGGAAAACAAAAACAGAAGGCATAGAACAGAAGCAGTTACCAAACAGTCCAGAAGGAGATGCATATACCTTTTTTTACCAATGTGAAGATCAAGATAAGCTGATCAAACATGTGAAACGTGTTGGACATATCTTACAAAACGTCTACAAAACTGGTAGGGACAAGAACATCTTAAAAATGAAGAATAAAGAAGAAGTAATAAATAATATATCAGACGAAGAGAACCTTACATTCGTCATGAGCGAAGAATTTTACCAAGCTGTGTTTGTTCGTGTTGGAGTTGCATTTAGTGATATCGCACCTATAGAATATAAGTATGAACTAGAATCGTTTACTCCAGGGGATGAGTCATATGAAAATGTTCATAAATACACGAGCTATTGGGAGTCTGTTATTGCGGAGAGTGAGAGGGCTGAAGCGAAGGGAGCCCCTTATAAAGATGGAATAGGCCTTACTCAAGAAAACGCAAAAGTTATTATCGAACCAACTACGGATGAGAACAGTAGTTTTGAGCTTGACATGGTAATTCAAGGTGACCCAATTAAGGTTCCGATAGAAAGGCTTGCATACAATACCTGTATACGATCGTATACGATCAACGGAAAAGAAAGTGAATGGCTACATGATCTTTATTCATTACAAATTGCACATCCAGTGGGACGATGTTCAACGTGATCCACATTTGTACCAACCAATGGTCAATGAATTTCGGCAGGTACATGATCAAACGAAAGAAACGATGCAAGAGGATTTTCCAGCCATACGTCTTGTTAAAGTAAAGCGGTCGGCCGACTCTATGTTTTTTATGCCGTTAACGATAAATGAAGATACCAAAAAGATCAAAAAACCAAAGCCATCTGACGTGTGGACCAAATGCCTTCAAATATGTTCGCACTTACCAACGGGTAGTTCCATTGGTATTTGTTACACCGCTGGTGGAAAGGGTAGCAGAACCCCGTCAGGAAAATTAAATAAGTTGACCGATATTGAGCCATTTGAAAAATACAACCGTACTGATTTTTTTGGCGATTGTGTAAACTTAGCTGCTCGCATGGCTGGCGTCAGCTGGTGCTATCAAACTGGTATTTTTAAGAGTGGGAAGAACGATCATCATTCTAGGGTAGCTATGTGCAATGCGGAGCAGACAAGCAAAGGTTGGGGTGAGTGGAAACTAAGTGAAAAAGGATATCCCGGGGCACCTCAAAGTAGATTCATCACCCCACTTAAATTGGAAGATATTCCTAGAAAGACGTTGAACGCTGGCACTGGATTTTTACGTACCATCTCCGCTCACGTGTTCTTAGGACAAAACATACAAGTGGGAGACACGGTAAAATGGCGCGAAGGAACAGGAAATAATGAGACAGAATACACAGGCAAAGTAATAAAAATTCAGTACTTGTTTGCTTTCATAGAGGGTTTCATTGGGCGAAAAAACATTACGTATTTAGAAAAAGTGAAGAAACCACCACTAAAACAGATTGCACCCGCCTTACCAAAAAAGGAAAAACAAGTATTAAAGGGAGGCTTACACTCTCTAAAATTTTGATGGGATCACGATACATTCCAAATCCTGAATCCGTTCAACAGCGGAGGTATATTGTACAGGTGCCTAGAAAACGTCCCACTGGAGAGAATGTTTATAAAGACAAGAAGGGAAGAAGCTGGATTAAAGCAAGTGATTACAACGTAGGAACGTTCGCTACATGGGAAGAAGAAACACTCAATAAATATTACGTTTGGTACAACAGTAAGACCATCCCTGAAGAGGGGGAAGTGGTGTTTGAAAAATTCGAGATCAACAGCATGTATCGTGTTGGACGCTTGTTGCGCTGTGTTGTAGAATTAATTCATATATAAAGAAGCTTTTTTTTTAGAAATGTCTACGTGTGCAGAAGAAGACCCCGTGTTAAAATATAGTTTTAAACTTCTACAAGACTGTACTTCAATTGAATTGTTCTGGATATTTGTTGTTGCTTCCTTTCTTATTCAACTAGGTCGCAACTGGGTGTGGGTAAAAAATTCGCAAGCAAGTAGAGAAGCGTTGAACACTAAAGTTGGTTCAGATGACCGCGCGGCGCTTGTATGGTGGTTGATGGCATACACACTCATTTCCTTCGTCCTTCATATCGCAAACTTTTTATTGATGGTTGGTGGAAACGTTTGGTTTTTATCAGCAATTTTATTAGGAAACTTAATAGGGACATACGTTTTTATGACATACCAACCGAGTGATAGACATAAAATTGATACGACTGGACAGTTAGAAGGCATGTTGAAATTGTTTAATAAAGCGGCGTTGACCAATAATGAGACTATAGAGATGGAAGAATTGAAAATAAAATTCAAAAATTGGTTAGGTTTGAATGAGTCAAATAGCGTGATGGTGGTAAAAACTAGCGCATATAAAAATATCAAATATTAAACAAAACATAATTGGTTACAATCTATTTTCCATCTATCTATAATCTGCTGACAGACTGTTCGGAAAGGTTGGAGAAGTAAAGTGTAAGGCATTTCCAATTGATTCATTCCAAAACAGCAATTCTCCGCGTTAAAATGATTCTTTAAACCGTTACAATCTCTACATGTATTCTCAAATGCATAAGTTGGACCAACAGGACATTCAATGCAAATTGAATCGGTCGAATTGGATCCAGGGTGAAATATATGTCTTCTGCTGATTGCCTGACAAGCTTCGAAAGATTGATACGACCATGAAGTACACTTATTCTCATTATCAATTTCATATGTTCCTGTTAAACATTCATAACAAATACTGTCTGCTGTACTTGTACCGTTCGTGTACGTACCTCCAACGCATTCAGAACTGTTTTTCATAGTCCAAGGCACACATGATAGTCCATCATCCGATTCACGGTGGTGGGAGGGGCATGGTTCGCACGCCGTATCGGTTGTATTGGTACCTGGTGTGAATTTAGACCCCACACATGCCACGTTTGTATGGGAATACCCCACACAGTTGTTATTCACTTCGTAGCTGTTGCTACATTCAACACATGTGGTGTCTGACGTGTTGGTGCCTAACGTAAACACCCCACCAATACAATCTGTATGCGAATAACTAGTACATACATTATTTACATCATAACTACCTTGACATTCAACACAGCTACTGTCGGTCATGTTGGTGCCTGGTGTGAAAACACCCCCTTGGCATTCACCTTTGTTAATCATGGTATGATTCAAACAGGTGTAATTGAACCAGTACGTATTTCCTACACAATATAATTCACAAGGTTTGGATGTTTTGAGTGCCACGTCCAACACGGTTGATTCCGAAATGGTTAAACTATTTGTACTGTAATGTGTTACTTCAGTGTACAGAGGTCCATAATATGGTGTAAAAGCATTGCTAACGAGTCTCCCGTTGTAATTCGTGGCAGGAAGACTAAACGGTATTTGATTGAATTGACCGATATGGCGGTATTCAGCATTTTTTACAACTAATGTGAGGGTGTTAGTATCACTTACAACACTGCCTCGTAATTGTGTTATGCCATAGCCCGTCATTGTCCATTGAACGCCGACCTCTAACTCACATATGGACATAGCGACAGAAAGCATGTACATCCCGGAACAAGTGTTTTGAGATGTAGACGTCAAATCATACTGTGTGAATCCCGAAGCAGTCGTTAAGCATCGTTGTAGGTACATTGGTGTGCACACGTAGGTTGAAGTTGCATTTTGGTCTACATATATGATGTAGTGATCACCATCCACACGGTTGCCATTAGTGTGAGCTAAATTCCATTCTTCTACACTGCCGTAGGGCAAATCAGAACACGTATTGTAAGTTGTTACATTTTCATGCCTTTCTAAATTCAACTGGTAGGGTGCTACACTGCTTATAAATCCTGGATTCGGCCCATGATCACTCGCTTGGTCGCCGGGCCCGTTGTACGTTTTTACCAATTTATTCACATATATTCCTGTACCATTAACATAACCTGTAGTTGGATTTTTATACAAACCTAGTGTTATACCCGTGCTTTTGTTGTAATGGCATGGACCACCATACTGAGGGATATCACGAATAGAACACAAACCTAAAACATTGGGTAAAAACAAGAAGACTAACAGAAAAATTTCAACTACATTCATATATATATTGGTTGAAGGTCTATATATAGGATATGCGGTTTTTTATTCTGCTCATACTTTTGTTCTTGCATTTGGCACGTGGCGAAGTTCAATTTTTAAATAGTGATTCGTCGGAATGGGAAATGATAAGCAAAATGCATGTTGAACATGTCATCTCAGCAGCTGATATAAACCTAACACAGATAGCGGAGGAAGTGTGGGCTGAATTGGTCACAAGTTGTCCATCATTGCCTTCAAAGCCACGTATTAACATTTTTTTCGACTATGCGCTTGAAAATACGTCTGTGTTGGCATTTGCATCTCAAACGTTATATTTAACTTCTAGCTTGGTATGGGTATCAACAATTTACGACACTATGAAAAAAAAGATGGATTCAACGCCTGGTACAAGGGAAGATATGATCATAGGCTTCAATCCTAATCCTCCCAATGGATGGTTTGTTGATAAGAACTGTACCGACATATCTTATCGCTACCATTTGCGAACGGTGATGAAGCATGAATTGTTGCATGGAATTATTTTTGCTGGATCTGTTCGTAAATGGAATAACCAATGGGAAGTAGGCTTTAATTCATTTGGTAAATGCTATCCTAGATTGTATGATACCCTGATACGCTTTTCAGACAATACGTCCATTTTAAGCCCTAACACCAGTTGTAATTTACGAAGAGATTTAGAAGGATATGGGTTATACATAGACGGCATTCAACTATACAATCCGTATTATTACAGAGGAGGGAGTAGCATTTCACACCATTGGTATAACGACCATTTAATGTATCCTAATATTAGCCCCATGAAATGTTTAGATTTAGCACATCAGGAAGCTGTTATATTGGCAAAATTAGGGTTGGAGTGTACGGTAGGAAATACAACATACAAAAGTGGCGCATCGAAAAATGAGTATCGAGGTATCCTGTTTATTTTTACTTTAATAATTTTATTGTACTAATTTGGTGCAATTCTTCCTTTATATTACGAAGAGTGTGTGTACATGCTGTTATCCTATATACCATATCGACAACTAACGTCTCTTCCACATCAGTATACTCAGGATGTGTTTTTATCCATTCTGTGGTAAATGAAATACCGTCGTCCATAACGTGTGGCCACCACGCCGTTGGACACATGGGATTTTGTTCACACTTTAAAATATCACTACCGTAGTACACTCCATCTAAATAACATCCATAACTGTTGTACATGTTACTCTTTGCTAGAGCTGTGATATAGCCTGTTTGCATCAGATCCACATGGTGCTTCAGAGGCGAGTCATAGGTGTTTTCCCATCCAAAACAGCCCGTGTAAGGACAATAGGATGACCCCTGCTGTCCCGTAACACATTTTGATAGGTGATGAAGATTATTTGCACTACAAAAACGTACAGAGTATAAATTGGCAACTAACTGGGGGTTGTGGTAAACATTTGTCTCTATACCCGCATACACCCTCGTATCTTCACCGGTGCTAAAACGAATATCAATTTTATTCATCGGGTTCATTCCAACGTATTTGGTGCCGTTATGATACAACACTCCACTTCCATAGGTATATAGAATCTGCTGTTCGTTAAAGTTTCCACAATCCGATATAGATACTTCAACGTTTGCTTGCACATGAATGTTTGGGTCTATACAATTTTGAAATGGTTCTGTGTTGATTGACGTACAGTGTGTTATTTTCAAATCGAACTCATAGCTTCTTCCCGCAAAAATACTGTTGCAATTTGTTGAAGTTACACTTTGACATGCTGTTGTTAATGTAAACGCCGACCTGGAAGTATCGTTACTTATTTGATTGGAGTCCAAATTTAAAACTTCATCAATGAACCCCAACGGCTGTGTTGTAGCAGTAGTAATGTCACCTGCTTCTTTTATGACACGAAAATAAGTGTCGGTTACTAAAACATCTTTTCCAGCGTCCATGACAAAACTCATTAACAAACGGTGACCACTACTGTTGGTACAATTCTGTATCTCGTAATCAATAAATCTAATATTGACATTTAAATCTGGTGGAATGTCAATACAAGTTCCATCATGGCATATATAAGACGTTGGGCAATGAGAATCTTCACGACACCCTGGAACACACGTGCCGGAAGAAAAATTGTACTGTATCATACACCCTATATTTTCCACGCACGCATCCACGGTGCAAGGATTATTATCAAAACAGGTTTTTGGTTCAGCGGTGCATTGACCCGACTTGCACACAGGATTCGCCTCTTCACAGGTCTTCACCGTTTTGGTGCAAGACACACCATCTGTTTTGGGAACTAGGATGCACTGCCCGTCGGCAGAGTTGCACATACCGGTGTTGCATTCGTCGTTTAGATGACTACAATCTTTTGGAATTCCGC
Source organism: Verrucomicrobiales bacterium (assembly GCA_002684915.1). Lineage (GTDB taxonomy): Bacteria > Verrucomicrobiota > Verrucomicrobiia > Limisphaerales > UBA1096 > UBA1096. Next base: position 1,735 of record NYWG01000180.1, on the reverse strand, counting down.
TGGTGCATAATCCATTCCAACACTTGTCGCCCTGTGTACATTTATCATTGTCATCACACGGTGTATCATCAATCTTATTCGTGTAGACACAGCCTCTTGTTTTATAACATTGACCATTTGCACACTGATTAAAATCACAATTCAACGTGTTTCCAAGGCATTCGCCATTATGGCACTTATCGTTGGCCGTGCATTGATTGTGATCCGAACAATCCGTCCCATTTTGCGTTGCTGTGACGGTACACTTGTTGGTATTTTTGTTGCAAAATGAATTGTAACACTGTGTTTTATCACAATCGTTGTCAACATTACAACAATCCTTAATATACTCATGTCTACAGAAATTGCTTCGACAAAAATCTATACTACATGGGTTGTCAGTGGCACAATCTAAATCAGAAGAACAGGGTTGAAGGAAAAAAAAGATGAGCAGTAAAAACAGTGCTACGATAAATATGATAGCCACTATGATGGAACAAAACGAAAATCCATGAATGCATCCCGTACCAAACCGACAATGCCGATTTTTCCTTCCTTTCGATTTCACAATCACACGTTTTACCCGGTGATATCTAATATTTGCCATATGTTTGTTCAGCCTTTCATTATATACGACAAACGCTACGAAACAATTTTTTTTCTGTATATTATATGAATCGTTCCAAATTAAAATATGAATAAAGTTCTGATCGTATTATTATGTTTATTTTCAGTTGCATTTGCTCAAAGGGCAACAGTTACGCTACTTCAACCACGGATGTATGCGGCCGACAATACCCTCAGTGCATGTACAGTAAAAGACCTTTCTGACGCAAATTCACCTAAGTTGGACAATTGTCCAGGTGGCGCAACGTGCGTAGAGGGAAACCAAGCGGGTAAAGGCAGATGCACGGTGTTCACCCTGGCTGAACATCAAGGCGCTACCGCTTTTGATTATACTGCTTCCAAAATTATCCGTGCTGAAACCCAATTAGCGTCCAACGGTGATGCAATTTCTTGTGACTTAAGTTACATCAACGACAAAACAACAGGCGCTGATAAAAACACCGTAACAACATCCGAGGCGAAATGGAGATGCATTGAGCACGCGGTACACTTGTACCTAGGAGACGATGAAACCACAAGCGATTACGACGCATCATGTACGGTTGGATATGCTGGAAATATCGGTTCTCAAATGTCTAGTGGCACACTAGCTACTGCTGGTATGGATGGTGTTACGCTTCTCAACAATAATTTTGTAGCAAACAGTGCTCAAAAAAAGTTGTCTTGCCATTACGTCCCACAAAACAACAAGTATTTGGGATATGGCTATGCACAGGTTACATTTACAAAGAAAGCTGGTAGTCTAGGACTTGGTGAGAAAGCAGACAAGATCATTAAAGTACCATTGAGGTTCGTTCCAGGTGATTCAGTTGTTGCTGGAGTCACCAGTGGGAGTTCTCCAGCGGATCCATCATTGACAGCCGCTCATGCATTGTTGTCTCAACCAACGGCTTCTGATGGTATCATTTACAGCACCTCCACTTCGAACAAGGGAAAATTGAAAATTGATTATAAACTTAATGTAATGGACAAGCGTTATTTGATCAACAGTCAATCCGGCGTAGAAGTTTTAGTACAAGCTGCTGGTAACTTCAATTTGATTAAAGAAGGGTTGGAAATCCACAGTGATTATGCTAACTTCTACGACGCATCGGCAAATAATTTCTTGAACGCTGGTGTCAATGCAGTA
>NYWG01000179.1 GCA_002684915.1 Verrucomicrobiales bacterium | reverse complement strand
TCCTACAAAACGTAATGGTTGATTAGGGACCATGTTTAGCTCTGTGACTACAGAGCCAGTTTTGACTGCCGTCTGAATTACCATGTCATTGGCTTCAGTTGGAGGCTCCTTGCCATTACTTCCTCCAGTGATCATAAGCATGCCAGTTTGATGCCTCACACGAGCTGGTTTTACGATGGTTACCCAATGCTTCCAAAGTGTCCTGTCAACATCTGCCTTGGTTAAATAAGACTGAGATGTCATTTCCACAATAAAAGTAGTGTAGCCCGACTTTTTTTTAGTGGATATCAAACTGTACTCATAGGCTGAATCCGGCGCAGACACATATCGGTCAAGCGGATTACCTAGCATCTCTTCGTCCGACCAAACAAAAAAACTAACAAACAAAGCAATCAAGCGATGTCTTATCTTAAACTTATACTGTGTTTTCATTTCAAAAAATTACTGGGGGCTTTTGACCTGAAGGAGCCCCATCGATTCCCCATCGCAATTTACTTTTGATGTTTCCCTCTTCATATACAATCTCCCATCTTATCTTGCCATTATCGTACCAAGAATTTTCCAAACCGTTTTTTTTCCCAGATTGATATATTGATTGTATTTGAAGTTTACCGTCTGAATGAAAAATTTTACTCACACCATCAAGCTTTCCAGCGAAATAATTTTCCTTCACCCAAAGTTTACCGTTCTTAAACCAACGTTTGAAGGGACCATTTTCGACACCATCCACGAATGTCACCTCAAACTCTCGACTGCCATCTGATCTAAACTGCAGAAATGCACCATGAAGTCTACCATCGCGATATTTAGCTTGGTTGATCATTTGCCCCTCCGCATTCCACTCCCTCCAAAGGCCATGCAATTTGCCATTTTTCAATGAGTAGATTTCAGCTTTTTTTTTATTAGTGTGAAATTTGATTACAGATCCAGTGTAAGGCTCCTCTGCGAAATAATAAATATCTCCCTTGCTCTCAAGCTGCTTCTCAAGGAGCGGCTTAGAAGAAGTATCCGCCCGACATAACAATTGGCAATAAGGCATTAAAACAATGCAAAATGCTATAATCCACCAGTACCGGTTTAAAAAACCGAAATTCATATAGCGATTAATACTGCCTGATTCAGGCTAGCCTTTCAATAATTTGAGCAATTTTTCGCCGACAATTTGTGGATTAGCCTTTCCTCGACTAGCCTTCATGACCTGCCCTTTAAGAAAATTGATGGCGTTTTCCTTGCCATTTCGAACATCATCCGCTGGACCAGGGTTAGTATCAATAGCATCTCTACACCACTTATCTAATTCACCACTATCACTTACTTGAGCTAATCCTCTGGCATCTACAATATCCTTAGGTGATCCCCCATTATTAAACAACTCATTGAATACCTCCTGCCCTCCCTTATTACTAATTGCGCCACAATCGATAATCTCAACCAGCTCACGAATAGCCTCTGGACCAAACTTTAATTCATCTATTGTGCATTCAGCCTCAACCAAACGAGCCTGAAGATTATTGATTACCCAATTGGCAACTGCCTTGGGGTTTTTTGAGCCGTCTACAGCTTTTTCAAAAAAAGCACCTAGCGGCATGTTTCCAACTAACACCTCTGCATCCTGAGCTGGTATGCTATAGTCCATAATGAAACGTTGTTTACGGGCCAAAGGCAGTTCAACAATGTGAGACCGAACCTCAGCAAGCCACTCTTCACTAGGCCGCAATGGCATAATATCAGGTTCTGGAAAATAGCGATAATCGTGAGCATGTTCCTTGGAGCGCATCGTCTCCGTTATCCCAGCATCATCATCCCAACGCCTGGTCTCTTGCACAAGAGAACCTCCGGATTCAAGTGTGTCTATTTGACGAGGAACCTCATAATTTATTGCTCTGCGAACACCGCTAAACGTGTTCATATTTTTTATCTCAATTTTCGTTCCCAAATCGGTCGCTCCTTTTGGTCGGACGCTTATGTTAACATCACAACGAACCATACCCTTCTCCATGTCACAATCACTAATACCACCGTATATTAATATATCTTTAAGAGCATTAAGATAATCGTATGCCATATCGGCACTGCTAATGTCAGGTTCAGATACGATCTCTAACAACGGAACACCCGCACGATTAAAATCTACACCGCTGTGTTGATCAAAGTGATTGTTTTTACCAACGTCTTCTTCAAGGTGAGCACGAGTAATCCGAACGCGCTCAATCTTGCTACCAAACTCAAAATCAACATAACCAGTAGTCGTTGATGGAAAATCGAATTGGGTAATCTGATAATCTTTACATACGTCAGGATAAAAATAGTTTTTTCGATCAAATTTAGCAAAATTTGGCACCTCACAATTTAGAAGATAACCAGTAAGCGCGGTAAGCTGTAGTGCCAATTCATTAGGTACCGGCAATACTCCCGGCATACCTAGGCAAACCGGACAAACATTTGTATTTGGATCGGCACCGAACTCATTAGCACAACCACAAAACATCTTTGACTTCGTCTTCAACTGGCAGTGAGTTTCCAGTCCAATTACAGCCTCGTATTCCATCAGAGCTTAACCCTTTCCTTATGCCATGGCGTTGATTGCTCATAAGCATAAGCAATCTTCAACAGTTCTTGTTCCCCAAACGGTTTCCCTAACAACTGCAACCCAACCGGCAACTTAGGATTACTAGTAAAACCACAAGGCAAACTAACACCACATGTACCAGTCAAATTACAGGAAATAGTAAATATATCCGAAAGGTACATTTGTAATGGATCATCAGTTTTTTCTCCCGCTTTAAATGCCGTATACGGAACGGTTGGTGTAATCAAGGCATCAACCTTGCTTAAAGCTTGATCGAAATCTTGTTTGATAAGCGACCTAACCTTTTGGGCTCGAATATAATAGGCATCGTAATAACCACTACTCAGAACATAAGTGCCAAGTATTATCCGTCGTTTAACCTCATCCCCAAACCCTTTGCCTCGAGTATTACAATAGAGTGAGAATGGATCATTGCCTTCAACTCGATCGCCATACCGAATTCCATCAAAACGAGCCAGATTCGCACTAGCTTCGGCTGTAGCTAAAATATAATAAGTCGCCACGCCATATTCTGTGTGAGGCAAGCTAACTTCCTGAATCTCAGCCCCCAAAGCCTCATATTGTTTCAAAGCAGCCTCAAATACAGATTGCACTTCAGGATCAATACCAGCACCAAGAAATTCTTTAGGCAAACCAAGTTTAATTCCTTCAAGGTTCACATCAAGTCCTCCAACGTAATCTGGAACCTCGATCGGCACACTCGTTGAATCCTTCGAATCATGACCAGCGATGGCACCCAACAAAGTGGCAGTGTCACGCACATTTCTAGCCATTGGGCCAACTTGATCTAGCGATGACGCAAATGCAATGACACCAAATCGAGAGACCCGTCCGTAAGTCGGTTTAATTCCTACACAACCACACAATGCAGACGGCTGACGAATTGATCCCCCTGTGTCTGTACCAATACTACCAAAACATTCCTGTGCAACGACCGCAGCCGCACAACCCCCACTTGATCCGCCTGGTACTCGGTCGAGATCCCAAGGATTACATGTCCGACCAAATGCAGAGTTCTCAGTCGAACTACCCATTGCAAACTCATCCATATTAACTCGACCAAAGACAACTGCCCCAGCTTCTTTTAATTTTTGAACAACTGTCCCATCATATGGCGAACGAAAATCACCAAGAATTTTCGATGCACAATTCGCCGGTTGATTCTTAACACAAAAAATATCCTTTAGTGAAATAGGCACACCAAGTAATGGTTGATCATTTTGATTAGCCCCTTGCCCTAAAACAACATCAGCAGCTTCTGCCTGGCCTAATGCATCCTCACGATCAATACTTATAAACGCATTAATTCTATCGTCGACCGCATCTATTCTATCAAGGCATGAATGCATCGCCTCTCGAGATGAAACTTCCTTTGAAGCCAACTTTGCAGTCAGTTCGGCAATAGTGAGCTCGTGTAAAATCATTCGACGATTTTTGGAACCACAAACAAGCCATTCCCTTTTTTGGGCGCATTAGCTAAAGCTTCCTCATTTGTAAGTGAAGGCTGTATTTCGTCTGTACGCATCACATTGTGAAGAGGTACAGCATGGGCCATTGGCTCCACATTATTTATATCTAGCTGTTCTAGCTTTTTCACATAACCCAAAATATCACCTAGCTGCGCTCCCAAACGGGATTCCTGATCAGAGGAAAGTTTAATTCTAGCTAAGTTGGCTACATATTTAATATCAAAATCACTATTAGACATATTATAAATTATTATTCCTCCTCGAAATTGCGTTTCACAAGCTGCTCCAACTCGTTGAGAGCTTGTTTAGCATCATCGCCCTCAGCACAGATAGTAAGTGATGTACCCGGACCAGCCGCAAGCATCATTAACCCCATAATACTTTTACCATTCACTTCTTCTCCGTCTTTTATGACGAAAATTTCACTATCAAACTTATGAGCCAATTTAACGAACATCGATGCAGGCCTTGCATGTAATCCTAGTTTATTCTGCACGACCAAGTCTCGACTTAAGCGGTTGTATTTGTTTTTACCTGTACTCATCGGGACAAAAGGCGGCGCATTCTGGCTTGAGTACTCGTCTTTGGCCAACTTTTTTAAATTTTATCCTCAAAACACGCTTTTATGAATTGACCTTGGCTCACGATTCTGCAGCATGGAGCGCTATGAATGGAGGTTTAGAGTCTTGAACAAATAAGACCTCCAAACGTCTAAATAACCAGACATGATTCGAAACATATCAACCTTGTCTAAGAACTTAACCGTTCTGGCTGTGTTTGTAACATTGCAGGGGTTTTTAATAGCCCAAGATAATACGGAAAAAGGGGAAATCATCAGCGTAAGTGATGAATCATCAACCGTTGATATCAATATTACCAATCCTCTCGATAATCAGCCTGGGATGTACGGTAGTGAAATGATCGCTGAAAAAATGCCTGTTGCCAGCGTCCATGCATCAACAATCGAAGAAATTGAAGGAGGCCTCGTCACGGCTTGGTTCGGAGGAACCGAAGAAGGTGCAAGAGACGTAGTTATCTGGCTTTCTCGTAATGAGGGAGATGGCTGGTCTAAACCATTGGCCGTAGCCGATGGCATCAATGCATCTAATCGAACTCAACAACCATGTTGGAATCCTGTTTTATTTAAGCAGTCTACTGGCTCACTTATTTTGTTTTACAAGGTTGGACCATCCCCAACCCGGTGGTGGGGCATGATGAAACGTTCTGATGACGAAGGTAAAACTTGGAAAAAGCCTATACGACTTCCTAATGGCTATGTCGGACCGGTTAGAAACAAGCCAATTGAACTTTCTAATCGTACGCTACTTTGCGGCTCAAGCCTTGAAGATTCAGGGTGGTACGTACAAATTGAACGCTTCGTGCAAAACCGTTACTGGAGCAAAAGTAAGCCTCTGAACTCATCACTAGATTTTGCTGCTATTCAACCTACCCTTCTTAAGTATCCCGACGGATCCATACAGGCACTTTGCCGTTCTAAATCAGGCCGCCTTACCGAATGCTGGAGCACTAACGGCGGAAAAAAATGGTCACGAATGCGTCGTTCTCAACTTCCAAATTCAAATGCAGGTGCTGATGGAACTGTTTTAGCTGATGGTCGCGCATTACTTGTATACAACCACACTCGTAAAGGACGATCTCCTTTAAATGTAGCTATATCAAAGGACGGAACAGAGTGGGAGGCCGCTCTAGTACTTGAAAATCAGCCAGGTGAATATTCATATCCAGCGGTCATCCAAACTAGCGACGGGAACGTTCACATTACCTACACATATAACCGTACAAATATTAAACACGTTGTCGTTGATCCCTCTAAACTAAAAACAGTTCCAATTACACAAGGTCAATGGCCCCAGTAACGATCTTGAAGGCAAAAGCCTTCAAATAAATTAAGTAGGTACTTCCATTCGGAATTCAGGAATTCGAGTCACAACGATTTGACCATCGTGGTCCACCCCTATGTAACTTCCATTCGCCACAGCCCATGGTCCATCAAACAAATGGAAACTGTGATAATCAAAAGCCTCTCCAGGTTCCAACTTGGGATATAAACCTACTACCCCATCCCCTTCAACTACGGTTTTTTTACCACTAGCCTCATCCATAACCCATTTTCTCCCTTTGATGGTGATCATTTTCTTTGAGTTATTGTGGATTGTAATAAAATAAGCGAAACAGTGTGGGCGGTCCACTGGGGTAGACATGTCAGGCTGGTAAATTACCCGGTCAACAACGACTGTTAGTCCTTCCAATTCGAGCATATTCAAAATGCCCCAAAAGGCATGGGATATAGAGTACGATAAGCCTCTTTAGCGCGCAACCCAATGTAACTTTAATACAATACGAGTTTTAAATAATGAAGCAAACAAGTAGAGTATAGCTATGCATACATTGACTAAAAAAAAAATCACTAGCATTTCACTTGGACTATTCGCTTTCGTTCTAACTATGTTTGGGCAAGTGCCCTCTAACAATGAAAAATTCAAGAATGTTGTTCTTATTCTTAGTGATGACCATCGGTTTGATTTTCTTGGGTTCCACGAAGATAGCCCTGACTTTCTAGAGACACCTAGTTTCGATCGTATGTCTCAAAAAGGAGCTCACATGGCAAATGCATTTGTAACTACCTCTCTCTGCTCTCCAAGTC
>NYWG01000178.1 GCA_002684915.1 Verrucomicrobiales bacterium | reverse complement strand
GGTAATTAATAATTCAGCAATTTTAGTTTCCTCAGTCTGAAGTGTGTCATCTTCCAATTTTGTCTCTGCCTTGATTTCAATGCCGCTAGCATCCTTAACTGCCATCAAGTCATCAATCCGACCAGATATCAACAAAACATCATTCTCTTCAAATTTTGAACGTGCATTAGGCACAAAGCTCTTTTTTTTTCTAAGGATTTTTATAATTTGAAAATCCATCTGAGCCAATGATGATTTAAATACTAACTCACCGATAAGCTTCGAACCTGACATAACAACAATCTCGGAAACATACTCCCGAATATTGAAATCATCCGCCAAACTTTCGTCAGGATAATCTGGCAAAAGCTTCCTACCGATCAACATCAGATAAGCGATACCCACACTCATAATCAAAAGCCCAAGCGGGGTGATTTCAAAAAGCCCAAGCGGCTTGTAAACCTTTAATTTGTTCGTCTCGGCATACAGTAAATAATCCAATGAGTCCAACTCTCCATCATCATTAAGATCATCCCCTCCTTTAGCAATCCATTCAACTAACCCGGCTTCATGCTGTCTTTGAATCTCACCACTAACTGCAACATTGGTCGAAGTGCCAATTAATGTACATGTCCCGCCAAGAATTGAAGCAAAACAAACTGGCATAAGCAATTTCGAAGGACTTGTTTTTAGCTTGCGAGCAACCGACATTGTAGGACCTATAAACAAAGAAGTGACTGCCGTATTGTTCATAAACCCGGACAGTCCACTTACAACAGACATCGTGGTCAATAAAAGCTTATTGGTACTTCCTCCTGCAACGCGCAATAACCAAGTAGAAACAATATCAAGCACACGCCCTTCCAATAATGCTCCATTGATAACAAAGATCGATCCAAGAATTATTATAATCTGCGAACTAAAACCCGCGAATGCTTGTGAAGTGTCTAGAATTCCTGTTAGCACTAGTGCTAACAGGAGAAAAATAGTCACAAGGTCAACAGGCAAAGCCCGCGTAGCAAATAGCGCTACCGCCAAAACGAGCAATCCTAACACTATGACTATTGGATCCATCGGTTAAATTAATACATTCAGTCTCATATTACTCTTCCTGCATGTTTTTGGGATCAATGCCCACTTTATTACACCATTCTCTATAGGCAATCGGTGAAATTTCTGACGGCTTAATCTCACTTCGACCTCCCCAGAATACATTAGTGTAGCTAACCGGGATTCCAACACTCTCAAGATGTTTGTCAATTGCAGCCTTATGTTCAAGAACCAACTTTTTGTCTGTTCCATGTGCAACCCCCATAATATTCACATTATGGAAATCCGGGCCGCCCTCTCGCCAATAGGCATGAGTCATAATATCGTGCCTCCCAACCTCACCTCCAGCCTCTATCTCACGTCCTTCAGGTACAGCCCAGTGAAATAACGCGTTAAACTTAGTAACACGCTTACCGGAAGAGTGGCGTTTAACATGCTCCAAGAATGTAGAAAATCTCCCAACTACACGACGTTTATCCAAGTCCTTAGCAATGCGAAAAAATTCATCCAAGGAGAGTCCAGCCTCAATAGCACGAGCTGCCCATATGTCCTCAACAATTTCCTCCGGCTCAAACTCACGCTTTACAGCTGTCATAACATGCCACTCCTGATCTGTTAGATCAACAATTGCTACCTTTGTTGCCTCAGCAGGCTGATCAGCTCGACTACCAGGAGGCATCCCTCGACGACGCACATGCCCAACTCCAAGAGCAAATAAACGCTTTGCCGGCATCAAACGAAAATGATCTCCTCCAATCTTCCGAAGCAACCATTGTCCGTGCTTTTCAATTGAATACCCTTGCGGCACCTTGAGAGTCGTCCAGAGCTTATAATTGGACCCTGTCGAAACCATATCCGTAGTACGCGTAACTACATGCCCTGAAAACGGATCTTCCTCATATAGATAATTGAAAGCAGAATCCATTTTTTCAATTGGCACCTTCCATGCCACAAGAGCGCCTTTGGCTAGGTTCGTAGCCAATAGGGTTTGACGAACACGTCGAATTGCCCCCGCCCTAAGCATGGCTCGAATACGCTCAATCACGATTTGAACTTCAACGCCAGAAGCTTGAACGATCGCGCCTATAGGATCTTGTTGAAACCCCTGCAATTGATCCTCTGAAACGGCCAAGATCCTGGCGTTTATAGGATCACTAAAATCTACAGGTATATTATCTTCGTTCACTTGGAAGCAGAGTATCCGGTAACAAGTTGTCTTGGCCAAGCGCATTCCGGATTGATTTCATCGCCACAAACCCCAAACATCGGCCTGGCATTAATGAAGATCAGCAAAATAAGCGTTTATCAGGTCGACCTACCCCTTCACGAGGGGGTTTATAACTGGTCAGGAGGAAAATCCGTTCAAGTCTTTGACAGTACTATCGTCAAAATTGAGACTGATGAAGGCATTACAGGTCACGGGGAAGTTTGTCCACTTGGCCCAGTTTATCTACCGGCATACGCTGAAGGAGCTCGAGCTGGTATTCAAATCCTAGCACAATCATTAATTGGAGAGGATCCACTACAATTAGCAAAAATCAACCGCCAAATGGACACCACCCTAAAAGGACATCCATATATAAAATCCTCTATAGATATGGCCTGCTGGGATATACTTGGCCAAGCGACTTCACAACCAGTGTGCAATCTGCTCGGAGGACGCTACAACGATAATTTCCAACTTTACCGAGCAATCTCACAAGAATCACCCGAAACAATGGCTGGTAAGGTTTCTGGCTACCGATCAGAGGGTTATCGAAAATTTCAACTCAAAGTCGGCGGCGATCCAGAAACAGATATTGAACGTATTCGTGCCGTATCAGCTGAATTACAACGTGGCGATGTTCTCATTGCTGACGCAAACACCGGTTGGTTGATGCATCAAGCCACACGTGTTGTGCGAGCTGTTAAGGACATCGACGTATATATTGAGCAGCCTTGCGAAACATTCGAAGAGTGTTACTCAATCAGAAAATTGACCGATCATCCTTTCGTACTCGACGAAAATATCGACGGTCTTCCAATACTTCTTCGGGCCAACAGCATGCAAGCTATGGACGTAGTAAATATTAAGATTAGTAAATTCGGTGGACTAACCAAAGCTAGACAAGCCCGCGATCTCTGTGTCTCGCTTGGCATTGCAATGACCATTGAAGATAGCTGGGGAGGCGACATCGTCACTGCAGCGATTTCCCACTTGGCTCACAGCACGCCAACAGAACTACTATTCTCCTCCACAGATTTTAATAGCTATGTAACTGTTTCCATTGCTGATGGGGCCCCTCAACGCAATGAAGGCAAATTAGCTGCATCCACTTCACCTGGTCTTGGAATCACTCCAAAGATGGAGGCATTAGGCGAGGCATTGTTTGCAACCAAATAAAACAACTTAATCTTTAATTTCATCTGTGACCCAGAGCAAACCTCGGGCGATCATCTTTTGAAAAACCGGGTCGTCAAAGGTTGCATCTGAATGACCATAGGTAGTTCCGAAAATTTTTGCTTTACCATATTGATTCGTCCATGCCACTGCGTGCTCTTTCCCGTCTCGCTCGCTCTTAGATGTCGCCAAAGCCCGAGCCGAAGGCCACATCTTTTCGATTATATACAACTCATCCTTCGGGGTAATCCAGTTATCCGGCATACCTTTCAAGATAGGATGTTTCGGCGTCACCTTCTTAACTGGATAACGGCTCTGATGGTCATGCTTCCGGCTTGTCACTCCAAGAAACTTTCGCCAGTCATCGATTTTCGCCGCTCGATAAGTATGCATTGCACAATGAATCACAACTGCAGGAATACCAGCTTTGTGGACACTAGTGATTTTGCGAATATATTTCTCATCTGCAGTGTTGGCAAAACACTCATTGTGAACAACTACATCAAATCCCTTCGCCCAATTGGGGTCATTATAAAACGCAATCTGAGCTCTTGTTCCACTACCTCCTTCATTGACTACTTTCCAATCCACTTTAGCATCCTTAGCCACACCTTCTATTAGCGCTTTGGATTGATATTTGTAGTTATGACAACAGCCACCAGTCACAAGTAATGCTCGAATTGATTTCTGCTTATCGTCAGCCTGTGCAATTGAAACAAAAACACTAAGTAAGAAAATAAAAAATAAACGAAGTAAAAAACGAATGATCATATAAGGAACTCTAGAGAAGCCAAAGTCTCCCGTCAACGCCGCCACTTAATTAAACATTTAAATCACTCTCTAGTATTCTTTTCCTTTAGAGTTTTCTTACGTCGAAAATCTCCTGCAAGATTAGGCCCATTATCAGAAGGCATAGATCGGTGCCAATCCATGCAAGACTTAGTGTACTTAGCCACAAGCCTAGGGCGTTCTTCTGCTAAATTATTTTTTTCGCTTAAATCATTATCCATGTCATACAACTCTGGATCAGCTCCATCGTATTCACATAAAAACTTCCATTTGCCATCCCTAACAGCAAGGTCAGGAAGGTCTTTGTCTCCATAAAAAGCATCTCTATCAGGAGGCCGACGGAAAAAGATTGGAGCGACTCTTGAGGCATTGCTTGTCCCAATCAAAATATTTGGTACAGACTCTCCGTCATATTCAACGCCTCTCGATTGCTTGATTCCAGCTACATCTATAAGTGAAGGAACAAGATCAATTGCGGAGAAGACTGACTTACGATTCACCTTGTTTTTCACTTTAACCAATCCCGGACCCCATACAACCAAAGACGAACGCACTCCTCCCTCGTACAACTGAGTTTTATAACCTCGAAAAGGTCCTGCTACACCAGCCCCAAGCTCGGGGCCATTATCAGAACAAACTAAAATAAGAGTATTATCGCGTAGTGATTTGCTATTTCGAATGTAGGAAAACAGTCTGCCTAACTGCTGATCCATCTCTTCCAAAACAGAAAGATACAGTTCTCGTTTACTATTACCCCACTTCGCCACTGGTGGCCAAAATGGACTGTGCACATCATCTGGCCAAAGATTGATATAAAATGATTTCCCCTCTGTGGACGCATGATCAATAAACGGTATAGCCTCGTTAACAAAACCACCTGTAATTTTTGAACGTTGCATCCATCGAACCCCATCACCTAAGCCTTCAGCATTAATCCAAATACGACCGGGTTTGGCTGGGTCCTGTCCAGGTCTTAGTGTCTGAGGTAACAACTTCGGTCCCATACCTTCAAAGTTAGTCAGTGATACATCAAATCCATAGTCAGTGATTGGAGGAGCATCATCAACATCACGCTGACCTCCCATGTGCCATTTACCAAAGTGCCCAGTTGCATAACCAGCCTCTTGAAATGAACGTGCCAACATAGGGGCCTTAGGATCAAGCCATTGCACCATTCCACGTCGAGCATTTCTTTTACGATTATCAAGATAGGATGTGATGCGCCAGCGCTGTGGGTATTGACCAGTAGAAATCGCAGTTCTAGAAGGAGAGCAAATCGGTGAATTAACATAAAATTGCTCGAACCTTATTCCCTCTTTTGCCAAGCGATCAATATGAGGTGTCTTCGCTGCTCGGTTACCAAAGCATGAAAAATCTCCCCAGCCCATGTCATCGATAAAAACGAGAACAATATTTGGTTTAGCCGCTCCAGCTTGAAGACCTACAGCAAGTGTTAATAGTAGAGTTAAAATCTGTTTCATCTTCTGAAATCGCTTACGGGATTTTACTGACATAAGCATAAAAAGCACCCATAGGAACCCCCTTATTATCGCTGAACTTAGCCCACAACTCATCACGCCCTGTCTTGAGTTTAATTTTAAACATGACGCTCTTATCGTTAGGGTTCACAGGGATGGCCAATTCTTGGCCGCCGATTTTAAGGTGAGCTTTTACAGCGGCGAAGAGTTTTCCTGGGGCAGCGCGGAAAGGACGAACGCCTGGGACATCGGAGCCGGCAGGAAGTGATGCCCCGATGGCGGCATCAGCCTCTTTGGGCCATCGGCGAAGTTCGATGGTGTACTCACCGGCGGTCTTGACGTCGACGGCCCAAAATCCTGTATTGCTAGGTTTCTTCTCGGCGTTACGGATGTGGCGTTGGTTCCACGGAGTACTTCCATCGGCGATCCAATCGTGGCAGGTGAGTGTGACCGGGTTGGACAATGGGGCATCAGCACCGAGGTAAATAGCCGTCGGTTCACCAAAGGTCGGGACAATCTCATCCCACCACGCGTCATAAAACTTGGTAAGACGTTTGACCACTGTCATATTGTCAGCGGCGATATTTTTCTTTTGGCCAGGATCGGCGTTAATGTCATAAAGCTCCTTGCCGTTCACAAGGCGCCATTGGTCGGTCATCACCGAGCTCTTGCGCCATTTAATGGGATCGCGCACGCGCTGGCTATCGGTCACCAGAATACGGTCAGGCCAGTTTTTCGCTTTTTTTTCAATGAGCGGGCGAATATTCATGCCATCAAAATTCACACCCTTGGGCGAAGGCACCTTGCAGTAATTAATGAGAGTAGGCACGACGTCGACATAAGAGGTAATCGTGTCCACATCGCGTCCGCCGGTGAGACCTCCCTTGGGCCAGTGAATGAAAAAAGGTACTCGATGACCACCATCATACTCACTACCCTTTCGCCCTCTCATACCATTGTTATGGATATTTGCCCCGCTAGAGGTTCCATTGTCAGTGGTGAAAATAAAAATGGTATCATCAGTAAGCCCCTCCTCATTAAGGAAGGCCCGCATTGAACCAACATTGTCATCGATATTCGCGATCATTCCAAGGAAGTTGGCAACGTTCACACCATGTTTTGCGTAAGGCTTGCTATATTTTTCGGGGGCATGCATTGGCCCATGTGGAGCGTTAGTGCACAAGTATACGAAGAACGGTTTGCCACTGTTTTTTACACTACGGATAAACTTCTTTGCATGATCAAAAAACACATCAGTACAAAACCCTTTTACTGGCAAAGCTTTGCCATTGTGAAAATAGGATCCATCAAAGTAAGCATTATCCCAAAAATCTGGAGTTTGCCCGACCCCTCCACCACCGTGGCGCAACACCTCCTGAAAGCCACGATCCTCTGGACGATATGGATAGTTGTCACCCAAGTGCCATTTGCCAAACATACCGGTCTGATACCCCCCATCGCCAAGAATCTTGCCTATTGTCACCTCGTTATGTCGCAGCATAGATCTCCCCATAATGGTGTGCCAAACACCTGTACGATTCGTCCAATGTCCAGTGATTAGAGCCGCTCGGGTAGGCGAGCATGTCGGAGCAACATGATAATCAGTTAATCGAATGCTATCTCTATGTAATTCATCTAAATGAGGAGTCTTAAGAACCGGATTGCCATGGCAAGAAAGATCACCATATCCCTGATCATCTGTAATGACCAAAACCACATTCGGCTGCTTTGCCGCATTAAGAGATAATACAAAAATAAAAATTAACGCGAATATATTAAGTCTCTTCATAAATAATCAAAACAAAGAAAACGACCAAAATCACCAATGGTCAACTACCAAGATTACAGACTTATTGAGTTACTCTGAAATCAACAAAACTAATAATATTTTTAATACTTTATTAGTGTTTTTCGCAGTATGCTTGGAATCTTTCGATTTTATTTAAAGTTTACTGTTTAATTGTTGTTTCTCCTCCACTTAGGTAAGCATTCATGCACATAATAGTTCAAAAGCAACTTCTATTAACTAAAAAACTAGAATTGCGAGAGTGACTTTAGTTTAACCAATGTTCACGGTAGGGTTTCTCACGACATAATCGCTTGATTTTAAAATAAAATGAAAAAAAAAATTCACGGCTTCACACTAATTGAACTACTAGTAGTCATAGCCATTATTGCAATCCTTGCTGGATTATTACTGCCGGCGTTAGCCAAGTCCAAAAGTAAAGCAAAGCAAACGGTTTGCATGAGCAATCAAAAACAACTTGGCCTATCAACCGCCATGTATGCAGAAGACTATGATGGGGATTTTCCAAAATCACTTGCAGGGTCAACTCAGGCACATGCTAACTGGCTTGTCGTTATGCGAAAAGTTGGGTATCTCAGTACAATGGAATTATTCTCGGATCCCGCTGACACCGAAGGACCATCGAATGAATTTAAGCATCGGAAGCGTCGTATCGTTTTCGATAAGGAAAGTCGAGATGTAGTTTTTTCTTATGGAGCTAATGAACAAATTGTTGGCCCTGCAAATATTAAACACGGCAATTCAAACCAAGTACCGGAACCAGATAAAATCATGTTTTTCGGATGCGCCAACTACATGGTCGTTCCATTTTGGGATCATGAGCGAATGTATAATGCCAGTGGCCCAAGGCCTGCCGGATCAACTCAAAACCCTCCAAATTTACTCTATGCCCGACATAATTCAAATAATGGCCGTATAGGCCCTCAAAGCAAAGGTGGTAGTAATATAACTTATGCAGATCTGCATTATGAATTTCAGAACCAATACCATATCGATAAAAAACTTTGGTGGTACAAAGATCACAAACCACTCTAACCTTGACTACATTAGGTAAAGCCAAATTCTCATATAGACATACATTGATCGGAAAAAATTAAACGGGCTCAATATTGAACCCGTTTAAATTGAAACTAATAGAGATAAAATAGAATTTAACCTTTACCAAGCAAGTGCTTATTCATGCGATCGTGAATTTCCTTGATTCTCATACGATTTCCACCTCCAACCTCGGCAGTGGACCAACCAGTAAATTCAATTTCATCAAGGGCTTTCCGAACATCCGGCCAGTCAACATCACCATCCCCGATCTTACAAAAACTATTCGATTTACCCCAATCCTTTACATCCAATTTAACAATTCGCTTACCCAAGGTTCGGATCCATTCAGCAGGCTTTCCAAAACGCTGATGATTACCTATGTCAAAATAACTACCAACCCAAGGACTATTGATCTCATCAATATACTTTGCCAAAAGGTCCGCAGACTGCTTGTCATCACCTTTAGGATCATAAAGAAAACCATTCCAAACATTCTCAATGAGTATATGAATACCTAAGCGAGCGGCCATTGGGATAGCTAAATGAATCTGCTGAATAGATCGATCCCATACTTGTTGATGGTTTTCATTTTCTGCATCACGAACAGCGCCAGGAACTAGTAACACAGCCGAACCACCTACTTTGCTAGTGTCTCGAAGTGCGGTTTTCAAACCCTGCAAACCCTTGGCTCGAGTCGCTTCGTCCGGTGATGAAAGGCGAACTCCCCAGTGAATGGAGTCCACTACACCATGAATCGGAAATCCCGTCTCCCTGCTTGCAGATAATGCTTCATCCTTATTGACTCCACCCGGACTGTTTAACTCTACACCATCATATCCGATCTCCTTCAAGACTTTAAACTTCTCAACTGTCGAAATCTTTTCTCCAAACATTCCGAACTTGATGGACTTAAGTATACGGTTGAAAGGTTTGCCTGTTTGCGCCCTCCCAAGTCCTGGAAGCACAGATGCCGTTGCGGCCAAGCCCAAGCCACTGACTTTCCCAAACTCTCTACGATTGAATTTATAAGGCATGGTATTAAACAAATGGAGTGATACCAGGTTGAGCCACCGGAGGCGGAGTATGCTTGCCGGACTTCCAGTTCATATCTTTTGGAAAACGATCCTCTTTAGAGTTCAGAGCCTGTTCGTAAGTAATTTCCTTGCCAGTATAAGCGGCCGTCCTTCCCATGATAGCCATCATGGTACTCAAAGCCATTCTTTCACCGTTATTGATTGGCTTACCATCTCGAATCGATTTAAACAGTTCATTGTGCTCTACCTGATACATATTCTCGCGTTTACCGTCATAAGTCCAACGGCCGTTGGCATTCTCAACATAAACACCACGGGCAATATCACCTCTCCCTTTTGTTCCTAGTAAATAATCGCTGTTCTCATTATGACAACGGCGTTGTTGACGCTGGGCCATGTAAGCTCGAACACCTTTGGGATAAAGGTAATTGACTTCGATATGATCAAAAATATTTCCACTATTGTTTGGAATTCCACGACCTCCGATAGCTGTACAACTAACCGGAGGAGTATCACGCATGGCCCATGCAATCTTGTCTACGCTGTGCACTGCCTGCTCCACCAAACCATCACCTCCTAGCCAGGCAAAATTATACCAGTTTCGCACCTGCCATTCTATATCGCTCCAGTTCGAATTACGTTTAGAATCAGGCTGCATCGGCTTTACCGGACCAGTTAGATAGGTCGCATATATTGATTGTACATCTCCAATTTCACCGCCAAGAATTCGATCGTAAAATGCCCGACGCTCATACTCATATCTCCAACAGAAGCCTGCCACAACAGCTAGATCCTTCTGCTTCGAAATCTTGACCGAATCCATAATTGAGCGAACCCCTGGCGCATCGGTAGCCATTGGTTTTTCAATAAAGCAATGCTTTCCAGCTTCAACTACTGCGCGAAAATGCAACGGCCGAAACCCTGGTGGAGTAGCCAAAATAACCAAGTCCACCTCACTATCAATAAGCTTTTTATAAGAATCCAAACCTACAAACTGGTGCGGCACATCAACCTTCTTTTCGTGCTGCTTCTTAAGAATATTAACCGCTCGATCAACCTTATCTGGAAAAACATCCGCAACAGCTGTCAGCTTAACATTTTTATCTGCTGTGAGTGCTTGATTGGCCGCCCCGGTTCCACGCCCCCCACAACCCACAAGCCCTACTCGTATTGTATCGCTATTTTGTGCATAGGCACTACTTCGAGCAATAAAGTTTAGCGTCGCGGCACTAGCCATCGCAGCTGTTGATGAGGTTTTTAGGAAGTCTCTTCGACTTGAATCCCTTACAGGTGTTGTCTTATTCATAGCTAAAAAGATTAAAGGACAACGTTACGCCCCCACCTCAACAAGTGCAAGCCAAGCGCCTTCATCCATAAAATATCAAAATAAAAAAGGCGGGCTGTTATACCCGCCTTATCTTCATAAAAATTTGAACCTATTTAATTGCTGAAAAATCAGTTCCTTTCAGAAAATCATTCTCAATTTTCTTAACCAAACGCCCATTCTTAATTGATGCTTTAAAGGCTTCCTTCCAATCCGGATCATTCAAAAAGCCTTTCCAAGACTTCTCCCGAGCCTCCTTGCTTGAATAGGCCAAAATGTAAATCAACTTATTATCTTTGTTTTCTGCCGGCACCCAATAACCAATGTTTATCATACCATGTTTCTTGAACAAATCCACGGTATGATCTCTAAAACGAGCCTTCAATTCTTCAAGCTTTCCTTCGTTTGCATAGTAGGTACGCATTTCAAAAATACGGCTTTTTTCTTCCGCTTGTACGGATTCTAAACCGAAAACCGAGCTGACAACAAACGCAGCCAACAACACGATATACTTATTTTTTTTATTTAACATATCTCAAAATATTCAAAGCTACCCACATTATTGATCCAATCATTGACCGTAGATATCCTTTATTTTCTAATTTTTTTTATTCGAAGGCAAACGGAGATCCCACGCCTCAATCCATCGTTCATCAACAAACTTCATATCAAATTCATTAACCAATCTCCTGCTCATATCTGACAAGTGCCCTGCACCATAAAAAACCCCTATTTTCTTAACTCCTTTATCCATTTGGTTGCGCAAAACATTCATAGCCACAATGTTTCGTTCAGTAATAATAGCAGATCCGTTTTCCCCGCCGAGATTGTCGAGAACATCCGTCTCGGCAAACTGCTGAGCCATAACTCTCTTCATAACCAACTCCCGATTGTTAGAAAATAAAGCAAAAAACAAAGCAAGATCACCTGGAGCTTTGCTCTTATTACCTTGCTGCTGCTTCAATCCCTGAACAAACAAATCCATAAACAAAGTAAGAAATGACTCACCTCTCTTATCCATTGTTTCAGCAAATTTTTCCGGAGACATGTCAGCATGCACCATGTTCTTTAAAGAGTAATCAATCCAATCCACTTGAAACGCCAAACCCAACATGTCCTTAGCTCCAAGCTGCATTCCACCAACGACTGCCATTCCAGTTTTAAAACCTTTTCCTTCAGACGCATTTTTTTTATTTTTTATCTGATCTGAATTTTTTGATCTGCCATTAGATTGATTTTCTTTTCGCTCTACAAATCTAACTGGCTTACCCCCCACACTATCCTTATCCGCAACCATCTCATAAAGGAGTGCATCATATTTCTCAAACTCGCTATTAAGTTGCTGAAAATATTTCTTGTCACCAATATGAATCGCTCCTATCAAATCCACATACATCCCTGTTTTCGCTAGCTTACCATCTTTTGGAACAAATCTGACAATAGAAGTATTAAGTGCTTCAGGAATCTTGGGCCGCTTTGGATTCATTGTCATGCGAATGAATTTATCCGGCACATCTTTCGACTTAGAAGATTTTGACGATTCCTCAGCAAATACCGAATTAACTAGTATAATCCCTATTAAGCTGAATAAAATCTTAACAAACCAAATCTTCATTTTCAGAAAAGCTAACTCAGTAATGGCAAAAATACGCTCCAAAAAAAATATATTGGTATATAAAATAAGGCCGTGCCGAACATAGAATCAAGTAGTCTCTCCAAAGACTGGCCAGAACAATTTTTTAGATTTCTAGAAAATGAAAAGGATGCCTCTATCTATACACTCCGAAACTACCGCCAGGCACTCGGTGGATTTGCTGATTGGTACCGCAATGAAAACGGTCAAACTGCGCCCTGGGAAAACTTAAAGCGAGATACATTCAGAATTTTCCTGAGACATTTGGGCCGCAGAAATTTCAGCCAAGCAGCTATTCGACTTCGGTTTAGTGCCATCAACTCATTCTACAAATATCTCATGCGACGTGGCTTGCTTGAAGTTTCTCCTGTAAAAGGATTAACACTACCCAAACCTGCTAAACGGCTACCTCAATTTATGAGCATTGAGCAAATGGTCCAACTACTGAATGCTCCAGAGGCAGAATACAGAACTAAGGTTTTAGCTAATGAAGGAACAAATAAGAAAATCCGGAAAACCCCCTATCTACGTGACCGAGCAATTCTAGAAACTATTTATTCTTGCGGGCTACGAATCGGTGAAATATGTCAAATGTTGTCCGGTGAAATTGATGCCAATGAATTAGTTGTGAATGTGCATGGCAAAGGAAAAAAAGAACGACAAGTTCCAATTGGAAAAACTGCTGTAGAAGCAATCCAGACTTATTGGTTGCAATTGGACACTCCACCAGAAACGAACGAGCCTGTCTTCTTTGCATCAGAAAAAAATCGAAGCCCAATCTACCCAAGACTGATTCAATTACGCCTAAAAAATTATCTTAATGCCTGCAGTTTAGACCCTGCATTAACACCCCACAAATTACGACATAGTTATGCCACTCACATGCTTGATGCTGGGGCAGATTTAAGGAGTGTTCAGGAGATGCTGGGACACTCCAACCTTGCAACAACTCAAATTTACACTCACGTGACAACTGAGCGAATCAAACACGCTTACAACAAAGCTCATCCGCGCGCATAAAAAATCAACAACTCTTCAGCGGTTTACTAAACGTGGACTTGGAGTTTTCTGGGCTTTTGGGATTGATTTAGGTTGCGGGAAAATTTGATAAAGCAACAAATATATCAAAACACCGGTAATCGAAACATACATCCATAATGGCCATGTCCATTTGGCGATTTTTTTGTGAAGTTCATAGCGAGCCTTTAAGGCACGACTAAAAGTCATAAAAATAAGAGGCAAAATCACCACAGCTAAAATTACATGAGTAATCAGAATAACAAGATAGATTGGACGAAACCAACTCGGGTTTACAAACCGTGTCACTACCTCAGTATTGAAATGATAAATCAAGTAACATGTTAAAAACACTGCTGAAGTCAAAAATGCACTAATCATGCACTTCTTGTGCGCAGTTTTATTTCCTTGCCTGATAAACAAATAACCCAACATTAAAAACACCGTTGCAAGAGCGTTTAAACATGCATTAATAATCGGCAAATCCTGAATAGTCATAAATATCTATTCTTTTAATAATTCTGTGGCGATACCAATCGCCTTTTCTTTCCAACCTTCCTCCAAACTCTCTAAAGCCCCCCTCAACCTTCCCTGTTGATCCACCACCACAAAGTAAGATGAATGAATAAACAAATCTTCTGGAGATAATTGCTGCCCCTCCGGCTTATCCATAACTGTAAGTTTCATCCCTTCTGCAGCCAAACGAACGATCTCCGATTTTTTTCCAGTCAAAAAATCCCAGTTTTGATTTTGAGCCCCATGCTTAACAGCAAAACGCTGCATTATTTCCGGCGTATCAAATTCAGGATCTGTAGTGAGAGTAACAAATGCCACATTCTTATTGTTTGCAAAATATGACTGAAGCTCAGCCATTCTCTTAGTCATGGCAGGACAAGGACCTGCACACCGAGTAAATACAATGTCAGCAAACCAGACTTTCCCTGCAAAATCAGCTAAACCAATTGGCTCTGATAATTGGTTAGTAAGTTCGAAATCACTTAATCTAGAAATAATAGGAAGTGCATCTCGATTAATTGAATCAGGATAATTAGATGTAGACATTGAGGCCCGCTGCTCTCGTACAAAAGCAAAGCAGATAGCAAGAATGACCAAAAATAAGCCACTCCAAACCACCCATCGAACCATTTTAACGTTGGATTCCATTATATAAAAAAGGCACTCCCGTCAGGAGCACCATAAACTCGAAATTAGCAGAGTAACTTTCAGGCCTTTACTTTATCAACTGTTACAGAGGCTTGTTGTTGATTAGAGCTATTTTTTGCAGACTCCGTTTTCTGCCATTGATTCCATTCCTGCTCACTAACAACCCTTATCACACCACGCATTAAGGCATGCCCATCACCACACAGTTGTGCACAAGTAAGGTTATATCGTCCGGTTTTCGTGGGCTTAAAATGAATAGGAATATTGAGCCCTGGAATTGCATCCTGACAGACTCGAAACGGCAAAACTTTAAAGCTGTGAATTACATCTTTAGAGGTTAGATCAATGGTAATACTACGAATCGAACCATCCTTGATCGCTTCAAATGAATCAGCCCCATATTGGACTATTGCCTCATTGAACTCTGTCTCAGTTAGCAACTCTCCTATTTTAAAGTCAGTTTCACCTGGATCCTCGACTCGATAATTACGAATCAGGGGAACAATAATATCGGACTTTAGCACAGCTATATCATCTGATCCATCGACATCATCTCTTATAATTCCAAAAGGATTATCCCCTCCCACCAAGGCTTTATCCTGCTTGCCTAAGCGCCCATTTGGCCCAGGATAATGAGCATTCCAAGCAAACTGTTCAGCAGTTACTCTTACTACATGTAAATCTTTCTTAGACCCATTTGCCATGGCAGTAACATGAGCATAGTCATCAGCCGCATTGACATAAAAATTCCAAAAATAAGTTGCCACAATAACTAGTGCCAATTCTACAATTATAATCCCACCCTCAAGCGAATTAGTAATGGTCTTACTCTTAACGCCTTTATAGTCTGCCTTAGGGTTGCGGGAAGAACGAAACTTCCATATTGCAACGCCATAATAAATCAGCCATCCAACAAACAATGCCAGCATCAATAGATGAACGGCAATAACTAGACCGTCTACCTTTCCTCCATCCTGAGAAACCAATTCAGGAAATGAGAACGCTTTTATTATATCATTAAACAACTCCATTTTAGAATATTACTCTTTAAATAAATCGGGATCTTGCAAAGCGGCATACTCCCTGCCTCGCCGAAATAAAAACACACAAAAACTTCCTACCCCACCTAAGACTGGGACCAATATAAAAAGTAACGTCGCAATGCCCCATTGCATTCCCTTTGTCATTGGATCGTCAGGCGCACCAAAACAAACCGCACAAGCATGTGCAGAATTAGATGAACCAACTCCAATCAGAATAAATAAATAAACAAAAAGTGACCGCAAACCGTTCATAAGTAACTCACGTGTTTAAATTTCTTTAAAAAGAAATAAAGGTAAAAAGACATTCCAACAGACCCTAATAAGGAGACAACTCCTAAAACCAACTCAGCTACCCTTTCACTATTAAAATAGCTCATGACTCCCCAAACACCAAACACTAGTGAAAACAATATCGAAATAAGGATGAATACAAGATGAAAAGCTTTAAGTGACATAATGTTGTAAATTCTATTTCTTTTTGCGGACTGCTCGCTTGGCCTTGGGTTTCGTATCTGACTCCGCTTTGCGGACTGCTCGCTTGGCCTTGGGCTTCGTATCTGGCTCCGCTTTGCGGACTGCTCGCTTGACCTTGGGCTTTATTATATCTGGCTGCGATTCTGCCACTGCCACAATGGCCTTAGGCTCCGTATCTGACTCCGAATTAAGCACTTCCACATTAGCTTTTGGTTCTGCATTTGATTCCGCTTCAACCGCAGTCGATTGACTTAAAACTTTGACAGTCAAGAATGCAAACGACACCGGCAGAACTATTCCCAACAAAGAGGCCAAAATAGGCCAAACTATTGGAACTTCTTCTCTTCCCCACCTTGGTAGATCCCCTTCAGCCCACATAATTAAACCCATCATCCCAGCAAAAAAGAAGAAAGTCAGAAGCATGGTCCATGTAATCATGATAAGCTTCATGTCCCATTTATAGTGCATGAAAATCACAACTACACAGCCTGCTTTTACTAACGCAATACTAAGCCCAACTATAGCAGCAGTTCCCAAACTCATCTCAAAAGAAACATCAATCCCCACAGTGATTAGTGTGCCCGCCACAAGCACTCC
>NYWG01000177.1 GCA_002684915.1 Verrucomicrobiales bacterium | reverse complement strand
TTATCTCAAAGCTTAGTAGATGCTGTAGCATCAATCATAGGTGGTAAACAACCAACTAATGCACCAGCAAAAAAAGAAGATGCATCAAACAATAAATCTGACGATGGTGAAGGCTTAGATAAAGCTGATCCAAAAGCGGCTAAAAAGAAGTTTAAGGATCGTAAAGATAAAGATATCGACAATGATGGCGATACTGACGATTCAGATAAGTTTCTTCATAAGAAGAGAAAAGCAATTGGTAAATCTATGGACAAAGAAGAGCCAAAAGCTGAGCCAAAAGCTGATGCTAAATCTGACAAAGAAGATGATGCTGACACAAAAGCAGATCCTAAGAAGAAAAAGGGTAAGCAAGAGCCAGTTGATACTAAGCCTACTATGAATGCTGAGAGTGTTCAGAAAGAAGAAATGTCAGACGAACAAATGAAAAAACGTGAAGAGATTATGAAAGAGTTGAAGAAGAAAGAAGGTTACTTCAAAGAAAAGTATGGAGAGAAGTGGGAAGAAGTAATGTATGCAACTGCTACTAAAATGGCATCAAAGTAATGATTATATATTGCGATATGGATATGGTTCTCTGCAACTTCTTGAAGGGTGCAGAGAAAACAACTGGTGAACCATTTCCAGATAAATCAGGTATGTCTAAAGATGAAAAGAAATCTATCATAAGTGATAATAAAGATTTCTGGGATACTTTAGAATGGATGCCTGATGGAAAAGCATTATGGAAACAGATCACCAAAGGTGGTTCTGATGTAAGAATTTTATCAGCTTATGCAGAGTGGGATCCCAACTGTAAAAGGGGTAAAAGAGTTTGGATAGCGAGAAATCTAAACCCAAAACCAAGTAAGATACACTTGGTAAGAAGAGAGCAAAAGAAAGATTATGCGAATAGTGATGCATTATTAATTGACGATCATGTGAAAAACTGTAGAGAATTTATATCTGCTGGTGGTAAAGCTATTCGTCATATAAATACTAGACAAACCATATCAGAATTTAATTCTAAATATAAGGGAAAGTAAAGGAGACTAAAATGGGATTATGGGGAGCAACTGATGCCGATGAGGCTAAACCTAAGTTCTTGACTAGCGATCAGAAAGACGAAATTCAAGCCACTTCTAGTGGTTGGGTTGTCGAAGCTGGTTCATCAATGACTGGGAATGGAAATGCTTCGGCTCAAAAAGAAGTTCTTGTAGCAATACGAGGACTAGCAACTAAAATAGGAAACGCAACAGTTGATAGTGTAGATTGGAATATAACTACATTTGATAAATCTGCTGGTGGAACATTATCTTTAACTGTTCGATATAACGAAGCAGTTACAGTTACTGGGAACCCAACGATTGCTGTCACAAACGGAAACCAAGGTTCTGGTTCAGGACGTGGACCTCATACTCTAGCATATGCTAGTGGTTCAGGTACTAACGAACTAATCTTTACATTAGCAATTGGGGCTGCCAATGCGGCTACAAATGCAAATGACGTACTTGTTGTTGGAGCACAAAATATTGCTCTAGCTGGTGGTACTTTGAAAGATACAATCGGTGCTACAAATGCCGAAGTTGCCGTTACAGCTGGCCAAGGTACAGCTTGTGGAAGTATAACTGTCGTTGCATAATTAGGAGATAATCGTGGCTGATAAGAAGATTACAGAACTTACAGCCGCTACCAATCATGCGAGTAGTGATTTATTACTCATAGTGAAAGATGCGGCTGGGACACCCACTAGTAGGAAGGCTACGTTTGCGAGTATCTTTGCAAATGTGGCTTCACCTATGAATGTGACTAATCTGACAACTTTAAAATCTAATACTACAATTTCAAGTAGTAAACTTACTATTAATGCGAATACTACACTTGGTTCTGCTGTAGTTACATTAAATGGTAAATTGCAAACTGAAACTTCAGCTACTATCATCGGTAACAATGGTAAATTACATGCTAACAATACAATAACAGGTGGTACAGTAACAGTACCAATGTTACAAGTGACACCTTTAGCAAATACGGCTGGTAGATTATTAATCAATGATAGAATACAAGTTGCAAATGCTGAAGCCAGATACTCATTAAAATCGAGTGGAAGTCATACTGGTACTACTTCTATAGACGTTGTACAAATAGCTGATGCGAAGGGTTTAAGATTACCAACTAAATCTGCGGACCCAGCCTCTTCAAATGCGAATGGACTTAGCATCTCGGCAGGTACTATTTTTTATAGTAATACATATCTGTATATTACAACTGATACTAATACTATCAAGAGGATAGCACTACAAAATTTTTAATGAGATAAGCTGTGTATGAAGATTTAACTGAAGAGAACTTTATGTTATTCGCGGCAAAATATTATGAGAATCCACATTGTACTGATTTGTTAGAGTTTCATGATGATTTAAAGCGAATACGATATTTGAAAAGATTGTTTAAAAAGTTTGAGCAATCTGGTGAATTGAAAGAAAGATTAATACTGAATCATTTATTGGTATTATATAATGTATTTGAAACAAGGGCTATGACACGTATATTAGTGTTTAAGTTAAGTGAGCAATTAAAATACTTAAAGCCCTTTTTATTATTTCTTAATTATTGGAGAGATGATCTCGGTATGATTAAGGGTAATAAATTTGTTGATAGTGAAGTACCATTAGATGCAACAATAGTAAAAATGTTAAGAGAAGTAGATGGCAGGGAAGATAGCTGATTTAATTTTTGTATATAACTTCTTAAAGAGGTTAGTTACACCATTTAATGAAACCAAAGCTTATCAGTTAGGAATAATTGATGACAAAGGTAAGAAGATTCGTAGTCCCCAAACGAGTGATGAATTAAATGCGTTTAGTACATTTGAAAGATTAATATTCAATATCAAAAAGATTATTGAAAGAGCCCCTGGTGGAAGATCAAAATTAGCTTCTTATGCCGCGGCGTTATTCTTAATAAGAGAGCATAAAAATCCCAAAGAAGAATATTCAGAGAAAGAATTGATTGAAGAACTGGAGAGAAATATGGAAGAATTAAAAGAAAATCAACCTAAAACATTTAAGCAAATGACTGAGAAAGAATTTGGTGATATGTTATTTTCAAAAGAACTTGCTGTTAGAGATGTATCAGAAGCACTTAAACACACACATATGGTTTTAGATCCAGACGGAAGAGTGTTGGGTATGTCAACTAATGAAAAAGGTGCAAACGATATCGCAAAAGACAATCTTAGAAAAGTAAAGGGTAAAGTTGTTAAACTTAGGAAACCTATGTCACAGACAAGAGGAGATAGATTAATAGGACAACTACCAGCACATAATCTTGGTGAAGATGCACCTGCTAATGCAACTGGTGCCGCTGTAGCTGGAACAGGTGATGATGGTGTACATTGGAAAAACCCAGATGCTCGTAAGAAAGAAGTTAAGAAGTATCTTAAAGGATATATGGAACGTAGAAAAAAGAGACAAGATGCCAAAAACAAAGCAGAGATGCGAAAGTTGATGGGTATCTAAATGAGATTCCTAAGCGAAAACATTATCACTCGATCTGATTTAAAACAGATAGAGACATATGCAGATAGGCTTTTCGCTAAAGTTGGTATAGATGTGGAATTTACTCGACACTTTTTAGATAGAGTAAATGACGAAAGGAATAAAAAGCAAATCTCTACCGCAGAGTTAGTTAGAATCTTCAATAAGACATATCAGAAGTTTGGCAAGGCGATAGCCAAGCTGGGACCTGATGCTGAAGCTGTCATGAAGGATATGAGAACTGATATCAACATGCCATTTGTTTTGAATTTGACAAAAGGTGGTATGCTAGAACTCGTAGCAAAAACTGTTATGCGAAAGAAAAATTTCAAAACATCTAATAAAACATTTCCTGTCGAAAGTTGTAAAGTACATAAAACAGGAAAAACTTTAAAGGAGGTAACAGATGTTATCAAGAATGTATCATTGGTGCAAAGATCGAGTGTCACAAAGGACATCTTGGGATGGCGCCGTAATCATAGCACTTTCACTCGTAGTCCTGTTTCTAGGGCAATTTGCTGAATGGGCTTGTTATGCAGGTATTCTATGGGGTATCTGGACAATACTAAAAGATCAAGCATACGATTAAATGTTGCAAGGAGTGATTAGTGGCTAGAATATACTTATCGATTATTATTATTGGTGTTATTAGTGGAATTGGTTATGGTGCTTATGCTTATTATAGCAACACTCAAGAACGACTAAAGCAACTACAACAAAATAATGCAAAGCTTGAAGTCTCTGTGCAATCTTTGGAAAAAGTAAAAAATACTTTGGAAGAAGATGCACAGAAACAAGCGAACCAAGTAACAAGTTTAATAGTAAAATTAGAAAAAGCAGAAAAAGATCAAGACGAATTACGGGCTAAATTGAATAAACACGATTTAACACGGCTAAGTGAAAAGAAACCTGGATTAATAGAGAAACGAATAAATGATGGTACGAAAAAGTTGTTTACTGATTTTGAGTCTATT
Organism: Verrucomicrobiales bacterium; assembly: GCA_002684915.1. Classification (GTDB taxonomy): domain Bacteria; phylum Verrucomicrobiota; class Verrucomicrobiia; order Limisphaerales; family UBA1096; genus UBA1096. The sequence continues at coordinate 1,033 of NYWG01000177.1, read as the reverse complement.
ACTACTAAGTAGTTGCTCATACTTTAGAGAAGCAGAAAAAGAAGTTGTAACTGTTACTGAAATAGTAAAACCAACAATAGCTATAATAGATAAACCAAAAAGTTTGAAGTTAGATGATATAAATTGGTATGTTGTTACAAAAGATAATATAGAAGACTTTAAAAGTAAGTTTGCAGATAAAGAAGGCGATTTAGTATTCTATGCAATGTCTGTTCGAAGTTACGAAAATCTGGCATTGAATATGGCCCAGATAAAAGAATATATAATGAAGCAGAATGAAATTATAATATATTATGAAGAAGCAGTAACATGGAAAGAGGATATCATAGATGAGGAAGTTCTTCAGTAACGACAAAAGATTAGATTGGGATAATCACGATTGGTGTTCATGGTTTTTTGCTGAATGTTCAGCACTAGCATATCACGATGGAACTAAAGCCAAAAAAGAGTTAAAGAGTATGGGCTTTAACAATTATAAGTTTTTAGATAATGATGGTGCCCAATGCCATATATTTCACGACACAGCAAATCTAGTAATAGCTTTCAGAGGGACAGAGCCAACACAACTGTCAGATGTTAAAGCTGATTTACTAGCTATCAAAAGAAAATCTAAAACAGAAGGCCACGTTCATATGGGTTTCAAAGTTGAATTAAGAAAACTTTGGGGTGATATACAAGGCCTTATAGAAAAGAAAAGAAATCATAATCTATGGATAACTGGACATAGTTTGGGTGGTGCTATGGCAACTTTATGTGCTAGTAGATTAGAAGAAAGAGAGCCTAAACTATTCACATACGGATCACCAAGAGTTGGTGGTAAAGAGTTTTGTGCTAATTGTGAAATAGAGCATTATAGATTTACTAATAATAATGATATCGTACCTTCAATACCATTTTGGATAATGGGCTTTAGACATCACGGAGATCAAAGATATTTAAATTATCATGGTAATATAAGAAAGCTTACACCGTGGCAAAAAGTAAAAGATTCTATGAGGGGTAGATGGAAAGCTTTAAAGAAGTTTCAACTATT
>NYWG01000176.1 GCA_002684915.1 Verrucomicrobiales bacterium | reverse complement strand
GTTATTAGAGACTGGTTGCAATGCCTCAAAAGACGAATCTTAATGTCGCACCATATTACGACGATTTTGACACTGACAAGAATTTTTATAAAGTACTCTTTCGCCCTGGATATTCCATCCAAGCGAGAGAGTTAACGCAGCTTCAGTCGTTACTGCAAAATCAGATTGAGCAGTTTGGTAAGTATGCGTTTAAACAGGGTGAATTAGTCATTCCTGGTGAAATTGGTTTTAACAACAAATTACATTTTGTTAAACTATCTTCGGTATCTGAGATACCTACAAACCAAAACGGTCAGATAGTTTATAAGAAATATGATGTAACACAATTAGCAAACCGTCAGATTAAAGGATTAACTTCTGGAGTTATTGCAACTATCCTTCAATCTAGCATAGCAACAGAAACTGCTGCTGATGTACTATATGTTACATACACCAATAGTGGTGATGCAGGTAATGAGGACACATTCCGTCAAGGTGAGACCCTAGAGGTCGTAGACGGCGTTAATACACCACTCCTAGTGGTTGGAACCGATGGAAGCGTACTTCCTACTAGTATTTCTATTACTGATCCTGACACAGGTACATCGTCAACGTTAGAAAGTCCTGCAATGGGATATGCTTCTGCTGTTAAGGTAGAAGAAGGAATTTACTTTGTTAATGGATATTTTGTAAGAAACGATGCACAGTTATTGGTCATCGACAAATATTATGACAAACCATCTGCTAAAGTTGGATTTAAAATTAATGAGAGTATTGTAACTCCCGAAGAAGATGTAAGTCTCTATGACAATTCAATAGGGTCTTCAAATTATTCTGCGCCTGGAGCACATAGATTGAGTCTCAAGTTGAGTCTCGTTGTATACGGATTAGAAGAGAAGACAGATAAGAATTTTATTAAACTACTCCAAATAAAGAATGGTGTAGTACAAGTACAGGTAACACAAACTGATTACAACTTATTAGAACAGACTCTTGCACGTAGAACATATGATGAGTCTGGTGATTATGTTGTAGATAACTTCTCTCTTGATGTAAGAGAGTATTACCAAAAGAATGGTAATCTTGGTATACATGGAAAGGATTCAGAAGGTAAAGTAAATGGTTTATCTGAATCTGATGCTGGCAAAAAGTTAGTTGCTAGTGTTGGTCCAGGTAAGGCATATATTAAGGGTTACGAGATTGTCAATAAGGAGACCAAATATATTGACGTTGATAAAGCACGTGAAACTTTAAACAGAGAAGATATACGTCTTAAAACTAAAGGTCTACCAACCTATAGAATTACTAACAATTATAGTTCAATCCCAGTAAACGCAGAAGGATCTGAACTTACATCATATCCTAATGTATATCTGTCTGCTGCATTTAATGATGGATCTATCGGTATGAATAATACTGAGATGGCGACTGATCCTAAGCAGACTATTAATAGGAGAGGTTCTTTCTTTGATATAAACTCAGGTATTAAAACCATCTATATCGAAGTTGATAATAACTATGCTACGAAGGTTGCAGGTCTTACTGGTGTTAACTTTAGAACATCTGCTGATGGTATACCAACTCTTTGGTATATTCAATCACGTGGAACTACTATTGTAGCAAATAGTTTTGAAGTTCTATCTTATTCCAAAGTTCCTAGACTAGAGTCTAACCCAGATAATACAGTTACATACTTGGAGATAACTGTAACTACACAGAAGAATCTTTTAGATGACTTCCTTATTGAATATGATGAGACTGATGCTAATAAGATCAGATATATCTACATCAATGAAAATGATGCTGAGACACCTGGTTCAGTTCCTTTTGGTAAGCTCGTTGACTACAACGAAACAATTACTCCTGTAATTGGTTTAGCAAAACCTAGTAACTATACTCTTCTAGAAAGAGGTGCTGGATTTAATTCTGATACTGATATTGTTGTCTCTAAAGGAAGATTATCAAATGGAGATGCAACATATAATAGTACATTTGGACTATCATATTTTGATCCAAACTTCTTTACCAAAATACAATTAGACGATAAGATTACAGTTTCTGGTAGTTTTACTCCAGGACAATATGTTAGAGGTCTTACTAGTGGTGCTTATGGTGTTATAGAAGGAACTTCTACAGGATCATATACTAAGAACAAAACTCTTATGTTAAAGGGTTTATTCGGTGTATTTAAGAGTGGTGAAGTTGTTGCTGATGAAGCAGGTAATACATTAAGGATTGCAAAAGATAATACAATATCTCATTTTATTGTTAATAGTAGAGGTGCAAACCATTCTTCTACAGCAACTATTAGAGTTGATGGTGTTGAGTATGATAACTCCAAAATTAAGGTTGATGTTAGTGGTGACCAGTTAGTATGGAGAGTTTCTATTGTTGATAGAGATGCTGCTCTAGTTGAATACTCACAACCACCATTAGTTGAAATTGTTGATACTGGTGCTACTAGTTCTGCTGTTGTAACTCCAGTATTGGTAAGGAATGCTGTTACAACATATACTCCACAGAATGTCAAATCATTCTATTCTCAATTTGGATCTGGTAATGCTAATACATTCACAGCAGATATTGAGATCAACAAAGAGAAGTATTCTGAGGTTGTTTCAGTAACTGATTTTACTTTCAGTGGAAGTAAAGGTAGAAAGTATATTGAATGTACAGGATTTGGTGGAGACTCTACAACATTTGTTATACATGGAGATCTTATTCAGTTTACAGATAATACTGGGAACCTTGTAAGGGGTGTTGTACAACAGTCTACTAAACCTGCTGGTGTATACAAATCAAGAATTTACTTAGATAGATCATTACCCAATGATGTTACTAATGCTAGTGTTGTTAGAGTAAGACCATCTATTGAGAATTTCAATCAGGGAACTCTACTTTACAAGACTGGTTCTAATCAAATAAGTTCTATAGTTGCATCTGCTGATGATTCCAAGATTACATACTATCTTAGAAGAGACTTTATATCTACAGGTTCTGGTGGTTCTGGTTCTATTACTTTTGCTGCTCAACTTCCATTTGGAACTCAAAGGTTTGTATCTTTTACCGAAAGCAACTTCCTAATAACAATACTTGATGCAGGTGATGCTCCTGATATTGCTGCTGGTGATGTAATTTACATTACTTCAGATCAAGTTGAGATAAAGGCATCTACTGATGCTGCTAGTGGTTTGACATCTGGTAGTGTTAAATTGAATCTACCTGCAAACTATTTTGGATCTGCATCATATACAACATATCCAACACTTAAATTAACTGCTACTCTTGAAGTTACCAAAGCGAAACCAAGACTTAAGACAGCAAATTTAAACAAGAGAATCATTGTTGAAGCTCTTGGTGATAAAGTCATACCTTTCAGAGGTAGAGATTATGATACTGAGTCTTTAGATGTATACAGTTATGCTGATGCATTTAATTTGAAGTATGTCTATGAAGGATCTACATCAACACCACCTGTTGTTGATAAAGCAGGTAACCTAGTTACTGGTACTGATGTTACTAATAGGTTTACATTTGACGATGGTCAGAGAGACACAATATATGATATCTCTAGACTGGTTATCAAACCTGGTTTTGAAGCACCTGTAGGACAGTTAGTAATTGCTTTTGATTACTTTGACCATACCACAGGAGATTTTATCACAGTTGATTCATATTTACATGAAGCTGGTGTTGGTTCTGAAGAGATTCCATCATTCAACTCACCTGTACTTGGTAAGGTATCACTTAAAGATGTTTTAGACTTTAGACCTAAAGTTGATAATGATGCAATTATAGGTGGATATCAGAATACATCATTGTTGTCTGCACCTAATAGTAGATCATTTACTGGAACTGGTGGTATTGTTTCTAGTACTCCTGCTCCTGATGTTGGACTAGAATATACATTCTCATTCACACAGACACAATACCTTGATAGGATTGATGGATTGTTCTTGAATAAGAAAGGTCAGTTTATCGTTAAGCAAGGTAACTCTTCACTTAACCCATCTAAACCAGATGTTATTAGTGATGCTATTGCATTGTACTATATGTACATCCCTGCTTTTACAGAGACAGGTAAAGATGTAAGAATTACTCCAGTTGATAACCGTCGTTACACAATGCGTGACATTGGTAAGTTGGAGAAACGTATTGAGAGACTAGAATATTACACAACGTTAAGCATTCTTGAACAGCAAGCACTGAATATGCAGATTACTGATTCTGCTGGTGTCAATCGCTTTAAGAGTGGTTTCATTGTGGACAATTTTGAGACTCATAGGATTGGATCCTTAAAGTCATTAGATTATAAGTGTTCTATTGACACACAACAATCTGTATTGCGTTCACAAGCAAAAGAAGATTCTATTGGTCTAGTTGAGATCAATACTAGAGATGATCAAAGATCTGTTTCTGGATATCAGAAATCTAGTGATGTAGTTACTCTTCCATATACAGAATTAGAACTACTAGGAAATAACTTTGCTACTAAGACAGTTAATCCTAATCCATTTGTTGTACTTCAGTATGTTGGTGATTCATTCATAGGACCAGCAGTTGATTCTTGGTATGACAATAGTGTTGAACCTTTAGTAACAGATAATAATACTAATCTATATTCCATTTTCCTTGCTAAGGAAAATTTAAAGGAAGCATTCTCAAGTCTTTATAACTCATATAAAGTTAATTGGTTGGGTGCTAACCAAGCGTTCTATAATATTGGATCATTTGCAGAAGTTAATTCTAGTGTTGCAGGTTCTAATGTTGCTACTGCTAGTGTAGGAACATCTTCAAATATTAGTCCACAAAACAATGAAGTTGGTAAAGGATTAGTAACTAAAGGTGTAGGATCAAATGTTGTTGCTACATCACTATCATACTTTGCTAGAAGTATTCCTGTTAAGTTTAGAATTAATAGACTAAAACCAAATACAAAGGTTTATGTCTTCATGGAAGGTAGAGATATTGGTAGATGGGTAAATCCTGACCTTAAGTATACTGGTATTGCTGCTAACTCACTATCAGCATTTAATGGATCTATTACTACAGATAATAATGGTAATGCAAGTGGTGTTATCCTTGTTCCTGCTGGTAATCCACCTAGAGAGAATGCTGTATGGACTGGAAGTGTTGATACTGTATCATATGATACAGATGCTGATGAATTAAGGTTCAGTACAGGTGTTAAAACAATTAGATTCACCTCTAGTTCAACAGATGCTGAAACTGAAACGGTAGAGACCTTTGCTGAAGTAAAATTCTATGCTACTGGTATAGTACCTGAGAATCCTTCTTCTATCATATCTACAAGACCTGCATTCTTTAAAGCAAATGAAGGTACACAGATTGTAGGTAGTAACACAGAGAATCCTATAAGACCAAACCCATTTGCTCAGACATTTAAAGTTAGTGGATTTGAAGGTGGTGTGTTTGTAACAAGTTTAGATCTATTCTTTAATAAGAAGAGTGATAATATTCCATTGAGAGTTTATTTGACTGATGTTGTCAGTGGAAAACCAGGTAAGAATATTGTTCCTGGTACTCAGAAAGTATTGACACCAGAGACATTCTTAAAAGTAGTCGCAAGTGATACACTTACGATAACAAAAGGTGAGAAGGTAACTGGATCTAAATCAAATGCTTCTGGTCCTATCAGTAAAGTAATTGATAAGAATAATATTGAGATTGTTGCTAGTACAACAGGTTTATTCACACTTACAAATGATCAAGTATATACTGTTGTCTTGGATAACAACAATGGTAAGAACTTTGTTCAGGATGAATTATTAAACGTCACATCTCTTACACAATCTAATAATGCTAACAATACAGAGTTTACATTAACTATTGCTAAGGATTCTGGTCGTGTAACTGGATTGAATGTTTCTAATACAGGTAGTGGATATGATTCTGCAATCATTACTATTGAGAGTCCACAACTTCCTGGTGGTGGTAATGCTACTGCTACGGTTAGAGTTTCTCAAGGTCTTGTATATGATGCAGAAATGTCACTTGCTGGTTCTGGTTATACCGAACCACCATCTATTGTTCTTAGAGGAACAGGATCTGGAAATGCTGGTGCTGTAATTGAATCTGAGATTACTATTGATACTCCAGCAGTTCGTATGGGTATTGCTATTGATGAAACAGGAGAAACACAATCAATAACTGCTACTAAGTTTGGATTTGACTTCCCTGTATATCTTGAGAATGATACTGAGTATGCTCTTGCTATAGAGACGGATTCAATTGATTATGAAATATGGTCTTCTCAATTAGGTGGAGTTGAAATTGCCACAAGTCAAATTGTTACAACACAACCTGCTTTAGGTTCTTTATTCAGATCACAGAACACAGGTGATTGGACTGAAGATATATTTGAAGATGTTAAGTTTATATTGAATCGTGCAGAGTTTGATATTAGTAGAACTGCAAGTCTATTACTTTCTAATGATGATCTAGGATTTGAAGCACTTGACCATCATCCTGTTGAAACTAATGCAGAAGCGAATACTACTGCTACATCAACGTTGTTTAAGAACAATAACTATGTTGTTAAGATTAATCACAGAGACAATGGTTTTGATCTTAATAAGTCATGGGTTTACTTTAAGAATGCAGAAGATGTTGGTGGAGTAACTGCCTCATCACTAAACAGCAATCTTTATAAGGTTTCTAACACTGGTGTTGATTACTATAACATTAATGGATCTTCTAGAGCATCTGGAAATTCCTTTGGTGGTGGTACAAGTGTACTAGCAACATACAATAGGAAGTTTGAAAAGATATTTGCTTCTGTGTCTAACTTAACCTTTAGTCAGACTAAGATTGATAGTTTTGTTAAGACTACAAATATTGCACCAATAGATGATAATGTAGGTACTTACGTTTCATATTCACAAACAGATTTCGAGAAGACATTCTTGAATGAAGATTTCTTCTTTATCAATCAAAAGATTGTTGCTTCTAAGATTAACGAAACTGCTAATAGTATCAACAATTCATTAGTTTACAAACTTGATCTATCAAGTACTGTTACTCATCTATCACCAGTTATTGATCTTTCTAGGGCATCTATTAAGACTATTACTAATCGTATTGAATCTGCTTCAGGTTCAGAGGATCGTTATGGTAGAAGGGATCAAATTGTAACATTCTTACCAGTATATTCATTCACTGCTTCAGGTCTTCAAGGTGTTGAAGTAATTAATAATAATCAAACTATTGTTGGTGCTACATCTAAAGCAGAAGGAACTATTGTTAAGGTTGATGGTAGTACTGTATATGTTAAAGTGACAACTGTTAATGCATTTGTTGCTAATGAAGTTCTATCATTTAGTAGTGATACTTTTGCTGGTGACATTAAAGTTGGAACAGGTGGTCTCACTAAGTTTGCATTTGAGATACCAAATACTACCACACCTCCAACATATGTAACTGCTAGGAACCCATCAGTTCCAGCTGATACATACGACAATAAGATTTCTGGAAAGATAGTATTGTGGAATGGTAAGTCTGGTCAGTTAACTACTGTTAATGATAAGCAACCAATTAACAATGATTATACTGGAAGACTTGTTGATAGTAGTAGTTTTGATAGAAATGCTAGTGTAGATGATCAATTATCTGATATCTTTAGAGTTGGTGACTTGGTTTCATATCCAAATCAACCTGTAGACGAAGCAAGTTTCATTGAAATTGCATCTGTATCATATTCAGATGGTATTGATTTCATTAATGAGACACAATCCAAGAATAGTTCTGGAATTTCTAAATATGTAACTAAGGAAATCGCAATTGAAAATCCAGCTACATCTATTGATGTGAAACTTACTGCTAATGTTACTGATACTAAGAATCTTCAAATTCTTTATAAACTTAAGAAGTCTTCTTCACAGGAGAACTTTGAAGATATTGAATGGATTTACTTCAATGAATCAGGTGAACCTGATGTAGATACTATTGCTTCTTCTGAAAACTCCATTAGTGGTATTACAGAAAAGCAATCTTCATATCAGGAACTATCTTATAGCATAGAGAATTTACCAGAATTCTCTTCTTATGCAATTAAGATTGTTATGAAATCTAATAATCCTGCATTCGTTCCTAAGATTCAGGACTTGAGAGCAGTAGCATCTTATTAGCATGAATCATTTGAAAGTTGAAAATGAAGACCACCTATATCGTGATGTAAACACAGGTGCAATAATAAATACTGACAGGTCTTCCTTTGCCAAATACAAAGCATCCAGAAACAAGTACCGTAATATGGAGCATGAATTGGACTATGTTAAAAGTGAAATTAATGATCTCAAGACCCTATTAAAACAATTGATAAAGTCCGATGGCAGCCATAGTAGTTAATAAGACTGACACCTTTGAAGTTCAAAGGCAGAAGATAAACCAGATAGGGTCTGAGTTTGATACGTTTGTAACAAATCAAACGACCCTAAACTCTACCTTCATAGAACTGACTGATATATCAGTTACCAAACTTAGTGCAGGTACTGCTGACTTATCTTATAATGATACTACTGGTGTACTGACATATACTCCACCAGATTTATCAAACTTTATAACATCAATTGGTGATGCTATTCAGGATGCAGACTTCACTACTGGTGGTCTGATGAAGACTGATGGTTCTGGTGGTTATAGTGTAGTAACAGATAACTCTGCTAACTGGATCGCTTTAACAGATCTTTCTGTTACTCAGATGCCAGCTGGTAATCAAGGACTTTCGTATAATAATTTAACTGGTGTATTAACATTCACACCACAGGATGTAAGTGACTACGTAGCATTATCAGATCTTTCTGTCAATACTCTTACTGCTTCTGCTGGTGGAGCATTATCATATGCTAATGCCACAGGTATATTCACATATACTCCACCAGATCTATCTTCTTTCATATCATCATTACCGACTCATAGTATTAATGATCATAGTGATGTTGATACAACTGGAGTAGCAGACGGTAAAATACTCAAATATCAAGCATCTAGTTCAAGTTTCATTGTAGCAGATGATGGTGGTGCATCAGGAATTAATGATATAGTTGAAGACACCACACCTCAACTTGGTGGTACTTTAGATACCAATCTCAACACTATTGAATTTGGTGATAGTTCATCTGCTACTGAAAATCGATTAAAATTAGGAAGTCATGATGATATCCAGTTATATCATGATGGCACAACGTCAATCCTTCAGGAGAGGAAAGGACAGTTTGATATTATTTCTGCTCCTAATAGTGGTCCTGGTAATATAGATGTAACATCAACTACTTTTAATTGGATTTCTGGATCTACTACAGTAGTTGAATTGGCATCTACTGGATTAAATGTTATTGGTACTGTCACTTCTGATGGATCAACTACTGATGGTGATGCTACATTTAAGGGTGGTACTAATGATCTTGTTTGGGATAAATCAGATAATTGTCTGTACTTCAATGCTGGTACTACCATAAAGGAT
>NYWG01000175.1 GCA_002684915.1 Verrucomicrobiales bacterium | reverse complement strand
GTGATTCCTGAGTAGCTCAATGGTAGAGCGGTTGGCTGTTAACCAATAGGTTGTAGGTTCGAGTCCTACCTCAGGAGCCATCTTCATTTATTTGTACTCAAGATTTTTATTTAATCGCTAGACAATGATACATCACAACCAATAGTACCTTCTAAGCTTTTTAAATAGTCACTACTCTTAATCATTTTTAATTCTTCTTGAAGGGTGGCTAATCGATCATTTAAGCCCAGCCTGTCAGCCTCTTTTCTGTGAGATTCTTTAGATAAGTAATCTTTTATATATTTCGATTGGAGAGATAAGTAAGAAACATCCTTTTCCTGCTTCACCAAAAGCCGTTCCTGATACCATGGTTGCCCAAGTATTTTACTTGGATCAAATAAATCTCTAATTGAAGAATCCGATATCGTTTTACCTTCAAAATGCCCATGTGACATTATATGCAATAAAGCTTTTAATGGGGGAATAGCGTTTTCAACAGAGCTATCATCAAAGTACAAGTCAGCAATACGCTTTTGAGTTTCAATAATATTGGTAATACCATCAACATAATCAGGCATACCTTGCAACTCAGGCTTCAGCATATCCTCAGGGACAACAGAATCAGGATTCGTAAAAACACGGCCAAAGAAATCGAGCACAAATTGGCGAGTTATTCTATAACCCAATCGACTAGCCTCAACTAATCTACCCTCATATTCAAAGTCTTCGACTTTAGTCAGATAACCCTCTGAAATAAGATAATCAGCTCGCCTTTCTTCTTCGGACATTCTCGCCCAAATTTCTGGTATTAGTAGACTGATGTCATGATCCACTCGATATTTTGGTCCTATATAGCCAGCAGCTGTGCTAAAGCAGTCATCACCAGTTAACATGAAACTTATAAGAGCATTATTCAAATCAACTACTGGTAAAAGGGCATTAAATGGACCTTTAGTTAAAGCCCCTTCTGATCCTGCCCCAGTTGTCGAAGGAGACTTGCCTGTCAACGAACTAACAAAATCCATAAAAAGCTCAGGTAACTGCTGATAATGAATAGGACTAAAAACGGCAAGCGCACGTATCCCAGCAGCATGATCTGGTGGATTATTCCTACGCCCAGCCAAAACCGCATCAACTGGAACATGAACTGCTTTTTCAAGAGGCACACGACGATAAAGCCTAGTACCTAAAGCTGCTAAATAACTACTTTTACGGTCTTCGACATCAGGTCTGTTTTGAAGATAACGTGGGTTTTTCGTATGTTCACCATTAACAATTCGAGGTCTAGCTGTAGACAACATGAAGCCCCGATCATTTCCGTCTGCAAGAAACTCATTAAATATTTTTTGCAATCCGGGAGTATACTCCCCGAACTCCAAGGCATCTGCTACTTCTTCAACAGCCTCATCTCTAGTCAAAGGATGATAATTAGATGCAAATAAGTTTTCTCGAGTAAAATCTGATTCAGCTTTTTTATCGTAACCCCTGTGAATAGCATCATCAGGTCGCTGAAAAAAACGATATTCACAATTTGAAATAAACTTTACCGATGCACGATGCTCTGTACTTTTCAAGTGACTCACCGTATCTGCTCTAACAACAGTTGAAGCCGAAATGTCGTCCTCCCGCTGTATTTTGAAAGCAGGAATAAAGTCTTTACGCAAAGTAAAGGTTCGCCAAAGTGACTTATCAGTAAAACCCACACGCAAATATTGAGCAATTAGTTTTTGATTCTTGTACTTAAGTTCCTTACCTGAAAGACCATTAACTGTATCAACAGAAAAATACCTACTCCACTCGCCTTTCCAGCTAGTCTTATAAAATCGCTTAATAGTAAAAACTAAATCTCTGATATGCATTGGTATAGAACGAACCCAATCATTATATTCATCTACATACTCCCGGTTCGGAGTCAGCAGTTTAATTACAGAACCCAATGATCGTCGTTCATCCAGTATGCTTCTCCCTCGTTTCCCTTCAGGCTCAATCTTAAATCTATCAGAGTAATCTTTATCAATAATACGGGCTGCTTGCTCTATATCTTTTTTAAATTCAGAAACAAATACCGGCCCCGCTATGATTGCGTCTTTAATTGATTTTGAGATTTCTGATTTCCCCCCACCAGACACCGTGCAAGGTTTATGGCAAAAGGCACCTTCAGCAGTCACTCCCACTAAACGCCAATGCCCACCTACCGACCTCTGTACCATGGAAACTTTATACCCCGATGGAAGAACATAAGTACAATATGGTACTAAACGTATTGACTGACTCTCGCCGCCTTTATCCCATTGAATTATTTGTTTGCGCAATTCGAAATGTGCGTTTTCAGGCATGTAGAGGATATCATTGAATCGCTTATCTACCCCATACCCCTCAGGCCGAACTTCCATTAAATCGCCAAACTCACGAACCACTTCGTCAAAATTATGGCCGGCATCTTTTCGGTAATCACTAAACAAAAATTCTTCCCCTAGATCGTATCCAGGGTAAGCCACCGCCCCCCCCGCATGTTCTTCTTCAGCTCCTCCAAACAGGTTGGCTGAGAAACTAATCTGAGTTTTAACCTCCTTTTTACAGTAACCAAAATAATTATCCGCAATCAACGTAACCATCACGCCAGAAGCGTCTCGGCACGCAACCTTGAAACCACCCCCATCATTATAAAGTTCATCTTCAACTTCCCAACACATTCCATCCCGCTTCTGCCTTTCGGTCGCCTCTGAAACATTAGGCAAGCCAAGCTCCTTTTTTGTTATTGTCACTAAATGCGGAGCAAGAATTACGCAACCAGTGTGCCCTGTCCACTTAGCGGGATTGAGCGCTGAATCATTCTCTGCTAAATACGGATCTCCTGCATTCCCGAAAATAGATTCCACAAAGTCAAGGTTAGCAACCAAACTGCCTGGAACAAAAAAACGGGTTTCCATTGACCTTTCCTCTACTATATTTGGAATACTAGGCACAACAGTAGGCCGTAGTAAAAGGGAAACAAAAAGGCGCGCCTTATCAGTCTGAGAAGAACTGAATGGCAGTTCTAAAAAACTTTCGGGCGGATTAAGCGAATGCTTTAGTAAGTTTGCAAAAACAGAAACTGGCACAGATTTCTTATCACTAGGAATTGGCAAACCATTTTCAACGATATGAAAAACCCCCTTAGTCGTTCGCCTATCACTACGAGGATTGTGAAGAACCCCTTGCTCAACGCGGTAAGATTCTAATATATCTGAAGAAAAATCATCCTTATCAGGCGGAAGAGATAACGTTCTTGCTAATCCATGATGTTCCAACTGTAAGGCATTAGTAGGCAATCGAGGCACATCAACTCCACAATCGGCTAGATAATTATCTAAAAAAAACTGAATTCTTGCATCTGAAGGACAAAGATGATCAGAAAGAAGTCTATTTTTCTCTTGAAAATTAGCCAATAAATGACGAGTCATTTTAAGCAGTTCAAATTCCTCTTCATCTCCAACAATTGGTTGGCCTCGGAACCACAATTTCGCATTAATAATTTCCGTTAGCCGTTTCCTATCCTTATCGGAATTAAGGTTTACCCCAAAACCAAGCCTTCGCTTCAAATCTGCTATATTATCTAAATTCATGGTAAAAGCCGTTGTGCCCTAAAGATTATAATTATGCATTTTATACAAAAAAAGTCAGGGAAAATCAGACGAGGAAATTTTGATCAAAGATAATAATTCAGTTATCATTAGCAAATGAAGCAGGATGACAGAATTATTAGTATTGAATCTAGTTTAGCTCACCTAGAACAAACAATGGAATCATTAAACCAGACTGTTATTGAGCAAGAAAGAACAATTCAAAACCTACAAAACCAGATTACAGGATTATCTTCGGCCGCTGAGTTTGATCAGATGGAAAAAATCAAAAGCACAATAAAAAAACCACCACACTACCAATAGTAGCTATTAATCAGGATCTTTTAGCAGCGGAGCGATGCCATTTATTGTCGCTACCCCTGTCGTCCCTAATTGGCGAACAACAATAGATGCTGCTGCCATAGCAATTCGCATTGCCTCTTCATTAGACGCGTTCGAAGCTAAAGCCAATGCTAGGTTCGCCATTACAGCATCCCCTGCTCCAACAACATCTATTTCATCACCACTACAAGATAGCCCTGCCACGTGCTGAGCGGCGACGTCTGGAAATGCGCCAGCAATTCCATCCTCACTTAAGCTCACAAACACTCCCTGACCTTTCTGATTGGACAAGTTAGAAATCTCCCTCATTAATTCGGGTATTTGCATGTCTTCTGAAGCATTAATCATCGATAGGAATTCTACTCGATTCATTTTTAAACAAACATTTGGAAAATGTGCAAAACCACAACGACTATCAGCAATAATTAAAAGCTCTGGATGTTCCTCTCTCACCTGATGAAGTGCCTCTAGCACTCGACTACATAAAACACCAGTTTCCACCTGATCCACTTGCCCTAACAACACCATTACGTCTACTTGCGTAGATAATTTTATTATAGATTCAGCTAACTGATTCTGAACTACTTCTGGTGTATTTGTCCAATTCTTTGAATCAAACCGATTAAGCTCTCGAGGGGCCCTTATACCATCCATAACCAATGGCTTGCAGTAAGTAAAAGTACGCCTTTCTGATGTTTGCAGAAAATATTTCAGATTAACTGATTCATTAGTATTGAGAGACCTCAATAATTCATACCCCTCGCCATCCTGACCTACAAATCCAACAGGAAATAAATTACAACAACCAAGAGCAATAAGATTATTCAAGACTGTACCGCATCCACCAGGCTGCGATCTAACATTAGTTATATTGAATACTTCTAATCCGGTCTCAATGGAAACCTCAGTTCTGCTTGGATCTATTTCTAAATAACGGTCTAAGCAATAATCTCCAATTACCGCAACACTCAATTGAGAATAATGTTCTGTAATTTCCTTAAAGCGACTATCGTTCATCAAAAATTAATCAGCGCCCTCCTCAAATGTTGCATAAATGTAATGTTATCACATTGCAAATAACTCATGTCACCACCCATTCGAGCGTAACTCTTACAGAAACGAAGATAATAAGCCGGATTAGTTATCGGAGGTTCACCATTTGACCAATCCCACCCTCCCCCATCTTGTAAATCTACAACAAATAAAGAATGATCTTTCACTATTTTTCTCCCTTCTGCCAAACGCAAATGATTAACAAAACTAATAGCTTTTTCAAAAACTTGTGGCCCCATAATCGCAGATCCAACAGACAAAACAACACCACCATCTAACCCATCAACACTCGAAGCAAATTTTTGAAAGTCAACCTGCGCTGCACGCCCAATCGCCGCACCATTAAACATCGGATGATTCGAAATAATATCATAACCAATACCAGGGTGAACAGTTAATGGAATCTTGTTTCTATACGCCGATTCTAGTACCGAAGCCTTTTTCCAGCGGTGCTCCAACTCATATGTTCCTTGCTTCGAATAACCGTTATTTAAAGAATGCAACAACTCTACCCTTGCCCCAGTATACTCATCATTTAGTGAGTTTTTGATTAAATCCTTCAGTTCTTCTTTATTAGGAATTTCAAGTTTTGGTTTATTTTGTGAAATTATTGGTGATACTCATAAGTCAATAAGTAAAGCTATTAATGGTCAATCACATTTAGTAACAAATGGTTTGTTTTCAATCTTTC
>NYWG01000174.1 GCA_002684915.1 Verrucomicrobiales bacterium | reverse complement strand
TTGAACTACTAGTCGTCATTGCCATTATAGCAATACTAGCTGGAATGCTGCTTCCCGCTTTAGCCAAAGCAAAACAAAAAGGCGTGCAGACAGTGTGCATAAATAACCTTAAGCAATGGGTCGCTACCTTAAAATAGAATTTCTATAGAGAGTATGGAATACGATCAAAATCTGTCTCAATTCAAGGAAAAGCTACTCATCATGGCAAGCCATGCAGAAAGCATGGTCACACGGTCAGTCAGAGCACATTTAGACCGTGATGAGCCAGCCGCTAATCAAGCACTTGAAACAGATGAGATAATTGACCAACTTGAAATCCAAATCGACCGTATAGCCCTTACACTTCTTGCCAGAAATACAAATAATTTTGAACTTAGACAGATAACATGCGGTATGAAAATTGCCCAAGATCTTGAAAGAGTTGGCGATGAAGCTAGTACGATTGCCAGGCGATCCATTCTACTGATGAATCTTCCTTCACTAGTTACTCCATTAGACATCACAGAAATCACATTTCTAGTCAATTCGATGCTTAAAGACGCACTGGATGCATTTGTTGTCGGCAATACTGTTTTAGCAAGAGGCATCATTCCAAGAGACAAACAAGTTGACCAACTAAACAGCAAATATCAGCAACAACTCATCACTTTAATGGAAGCTGACTCAAAAAATATTTTACGAGCCATACACCTCAGCGTGATTACAAAAAGTCTAGAGCGAATTGGCGATCACGCAAAAAATATCGCTGAAGATGCTGTGTTGCTTCACGAGGGCAAAGACATAAGACACAACGCAACAGACCAGTCTTAAATGCAAAAAAAAGAAACCAATATATTGGTCGTAGACGATGAACCTGATGTGCTTGAACTCATCGTATTCCACCTAAAAAAAGAACAATTCCAAGTTACTTTAGCCGACACTGGGGACAAAGCATTAGCAATAACAAGAGAGCAATTGCCGGATCTTATAATACTTGATCTCATGTTACCAGGCATCAACGGGCTAGAAATCTGCAAACTACTTAAACAAGATCCAAAAGCCAGTGACATTCCAATCCTTATGCTTACTGCTCGAGCAGCAGAAGAAGACCGCATTAGAGGCTTAGAGTTAGGTGCCCATGATTATGTCACTAAACCATTCAGTCCTCGCGAATTAGTTCTAAGAGTAAGGAATTTACTATTACTCAAGGAGAATAAAAGAGATTCAATTAAATCCATCGAAATTGGACCCTTTTATTTGGATACCGCCAACTACCGTGCAACTGTAAACGGTGATAATATTATACTCACATCAACCGAATTTAAATTACTCTGCCTACTAACAAATAGAGCTGGAGAAGTACAGACACGCGAAACATTGTTACGAGATGTATGGGGTTATCAGCCAACAATCGACACGCGCACGGTGGATACCACAATTCAAAGATTGCGATCTAAGGTTGGTAACGCATCAAAACACATCGAAACCGTTCGAGGCATCGGTTATAGATATACAGAATCTTTATAATGACCGGCTGGCTTATTTCATTTATCCTTCTTATATGCCTCATTACTATTCATTTATTATGGCGCCAAAAATATAGTTTACTAAAGCTTAAACACACTGAACTGCAACCTAAGACTAGTAAACTAGTTAGAGCGGGCATGACGGAAATGTTCGCGAATATGCCTGATGGAATCTTAGTCACCAACGCTGAAGGAAAGATTGAATTCGCCAACCCAGCATTTTGCAGCATGTTTGATCTAACTGATGATCCATCGGGAAAAACAGTGATGGAAGCAATCCGAATACACCAAGCCAATGATTTAATTGAAAGACTAAATATAGAAAGCAGCGTAACAAATGAAGAATTCATGCTGCCAAACCTTGAACAACGTTATCTACAGGCCAACGGAGTAGCCATACGTGAAAAAAACGAAATATATCGAGGGGCAATTTTAGTTTTTCATGACTTAACAAGAATCAAACGTCTAGAAAATCATAGACAAGAATTTGTAGCTAACGTCAGCCACGAACTTAGAACTCCTCTATCGATTATCAAAGGATATATCGAAACGCTATTAGATATCGAAACTGACACTGAATCTAATAATCACCGATTTTTGAAAAAAATTGAAAACCATTCTGAACGACTAACATTTTTAATCGAAGATATTCTTACATTATCTCGACTTGAATCAGGAGCAATCACTCTTGAAAAAAATCACGTAAATATTCACAATCTTACTGAAAGTGTTTTTGAAAGTCTTAAGGAAATGGCTGAAAAAAAAGGTGTTCAACTTAAAAATAATGTTCATGAAGATTTTGTTATGCTAGCTGACCATCGACGCATATTCCAAGCATTGAACAACCTTATTGAAAACGGAATCAAATATGGCGGCAAATGTGTTTGTGTTTCAGCAGAAAAAAACAAAGAAGAAATAGACATATGCATAGAAGATGATGGTCCTGGGATACCCTCCGAATCATGCGAACGAATTTTTGAGCGCTTTTATCGAATTGACAAAGCACGCTCAAGAGAAATGGGTGGCACGGGTCTCGGATTATCGATCGTTAAACACGTGACTCAACTTCATGCTGGCAATGCCCGAGTCGAAAGCTCTGCTGGAGAAGGAGCACGCTTCCATTTAGCATTCCCGATTATCGAGAAAGAAAAAAGTTCAAATGGAGAATCAAATAAAATTAACACATAAAAAGCTATCCATAGGCAAATTCAATATCTCAGATGGTTATCCATTGAGTAACAGCTATTAAATCAGCATAATATTCTACGTATGGGTTGTGTATCTGAAAATCAAGTTTCAACCAAAAAATGGTGGAGAACATTTTTTGCCCGATACTGGTTTCTCGTTATGCTTGTTCTAATGATACCATTTGGAATCTGGTTTCCGGAAGGAGGAAAGACGATAAAAAGCACAGGCTGGGTAACCCCAACACTTGTTGGGATTATGATGGGAATCTCCGGCTTCACTCTAAATACAAGTAAACTTCAAAGCCAAGCAGCAAACCTAGGTGCAATAGGGCTAGTCTTAATTTCAATCTATTTCATTGCACCACTTACTGCATATTGCTTGGCAATAATACTTCAGCCAGAAAACAATCCTCACTTCTTGTCTGCGGTAATGATTTTAGCAGCACAAGCAAGCAGTCTCGCATCAGCTCTAGCATTAACCGTACTGTCCAGAGGCAATCAAGAAATCGCCCTAATCTTCACCCTTCTTTCAAGTTCACTAACAGTGATCATGACGCCTCTGATTCTAAAATTAAGCCTTGGAGCTAACGTAGAGTTTCCGGTGGTTAACATGACCCTAAAAATGTTGCAGGTTGTTATTTTACCGGTTGTCTTGGGCCAAATAGCACGTCGTTTTTTATGGAAAAAATCTCAACCATTCATAATTGGAATTCGATTCGCTCCTCAGATGATTATCCTAGTATTTGTATATTCTGGTTTTTCCGTTGCTACAGGCCAAATTCAAGGAAATACTGAGATTGTTCTCCGTATTACGCTTATTTCAGCTTTGCTTCATATAATTTTACTAATATGGAACTATACCATGTGCCTATTGCTTCGATTTAATAGTGCCACCAGTACCGCAGTTGTCTTTTCAGGATCACAAAAAACCCTGCCAAACGGGATTTATCTTTGGGAAAAATTCTTCGGCGACAATCCTATTGGAGCATTGCCTCTTGCTATTTATCACCTTATTCAACTAGTGGTTGACACTCTACTTGTTCCATTTTTCGAAAACAGAAACAACAAAGACTAGTATGATTTTACTAATGAAAAAATCCGTTAATTACGGATCCAACTTCGTAATGGCGAATGCCTAATAAGGTCGATAAATAACTCGTTCAACTTGGCTGCCTTATTTTCCTCTAATCGCATTGTGGCAAGTGCTGTCATAAACAATACTAGAGATACACCAACAAAGTAAATCGTATATTCATTCCATTCAATTCCCATCCATATATCCTCTTTAGCAGACAACAAGTCGATCATCAGCCCCCACAATGTAGGTGATATTCCCATCGCCAAATTTCCAACAACAGCAAAAACAGCAAAATAATAACTACATCCTAAACGTGGAACTGTCGACATTGCTAATCGCGTCATCGACATTGTGACAGCAGACAGAACAAAGCCGAAACTGAAATACAAAGCCGCCACGGCATAAAAATTTAAAGACACTACCTTTCCTGCAATCAAACTAAACAACAGTACACACAATAACCCAACAATAGTTCCAAACAAAATAACTGGACGACTACCTAATCGATCCAACCGATTCTTAAGAAACCACAATGTTCCTAGGGCCCCAACAAACTTTGCAGCCGAAGCTAACATTATATGATTCACCTGCATACCTGCCTCAGCTCTAAGATATTTAACAGTAAAAGCCGCCAAACCGCCGAGTGAAACTGCCATAAAAAACTCTACCCAAAGTAATTTTCGAAATGGTTTATTCTTAAAAATATCGTTCCAAGGGGCTTGTTGCTTTTTTCCTTTCTCTTCTTCTGGAGGCAACACATCCGGTACTCGACGAATGAAGAGTAAACTCCCCCCCCCAACTAAACAACTGAAGCTAAATAAAACAGCAAACTGAATATTATTTGGAGTCTCTCCCAAGTATAGTGCAACAAGTAGAAATGCTAGAAGACTTCCTGCATTTGCAAACGCACTTTCAAAAGTAAGATATCTGCCTCGAATATTTTCGGGAATTAAACCTCGAATCCAAGGAAACCAAGCGCAACTCGCAATTCCCCTCACCATGTTAAATGCAAACAAAAATACAAGCACCAACGCCAACTGACTTTGCGGATTCAACACACCTTCCATTAAAGGCACAAATACCAAGCCCAGTACAAACAACAATCGCACTGTCCATCCTGTTGAAATAAAAAACTTGTATCCCAATCGTCCAACATGTGCTGCAGCTGGAATCTGAAAAATCACCATCAGCGGCGTCATTCCAGCGATTAACCCCATAATAGTTGCGCTAGCTCCCAAGCTTTCTGCATAGAGAAAAATTGGGCTATCCATAATGATTTGACAGGACAGGAAATTGAGGAAGAAAAACCAAAAAAGACTCTGTACTCCCTCTGGAAATTTCAAATTTGAAGCAGCTTGGCTCAAGGCCCAGAAGTGGGCCACATCCTGAATACAGACGTCAAGCGCAGTTCAACGCCCACCAGGCTTTTTATCAAACGGTGAACGCATTCTGTTATTCAATAGGCCACCTCGCACTGATGGCGCTGGACCACCTTGAATATTACCCTGAAATAATAGCGGTGTTGATCGCTTAGCCGAAATACTCGGTGGACGAGAAATGATATCAGAAATTGGATTACCCGAATAGAGAGCTTTCGTACCTACAGCAGGCGCCTTCGTGGCTCTATTTAATTCATCTACCCCCACCCCCGTGATTGGAGTTGACTTAACTCGACTAAAATTGGAACCAAAATTTAATGGAGCAATACCAAACATTTTCTGCCCTGCGTTCTCACTTTTACCACTTAAGAACGAATTATTTCCAAAAATACTCTGCGAGCGTTCACCTGACAAGTTGAAGAATCCACCTTTATTATCCCTACCTAATTGACCAGCTGAATTCGCTGAATCGCCCCTTGTACCGAAACGACCGGCCTTGGATTCAACTCTATCTCGATTTGTTCTAAAAGGATTTCCAGAACTATTTTTACGACGAGCAAATGGTGAAAAATCTGTAATTGAATTACGTGATGAAAAAGGTGAATTACCACTAAACGCAGATTCTGATTTTTCATCTTTTTTTTCGAAAACCAAATCAAGTCTAATATCATTTTTGTCCAATCGGTCTTCTTCTTGATCTTCATCCTCTAGATAATTTGAACCCTGCTGGCGTTTGTCAGGTTTACGACTTTTTTTGGAACGAGATTTTTTACCTTCACCTCGAATAAAGTCCTGCACAACCCCATTTGATTTTCTATAGGAATCAAGAAACATACGCTGATCTTCGTTTACATAATCACCATCAATGGACAAGTCTTCCTGCTCTTGATCAGCATCTTCCATTTCACGAAACATCCAATTTTTTTTACGATCAAACATCTCAAGTAATCTTCGAGACGACTCTCGATCCGTCTTTGTCACTGGAATAGGGTACAAAGCAGAAGCTACTCCACTAGCGGATTTGGCTGTACTAAGCAGACCTCGTCCGGAATTGATTTTGGTCTCTTCCTTACGAGACTTGACTACTGAACCCCCTTTAGATGAAAAAAAACGAGCCTCCTCAGCAAAAGCAAGGT
>NYWG01000173.1 GCA_002684915.1 Verrucomicrobiales bacterium | reverse complement strand
GTTTTTGGCTTTATTATTTCATCTAGCATCGCTTGGTACGACTTCTTCTTTTTCTTCTTACATTTCTTCTTCTTTTTCTTAGGCTGTGTAGTAGTCTTTTGCGGTACCGTGGTAGGAGAGTCTTCTGTACTCTTATTATTACTTGTAGTCTTCATCATGGAATTTCTTTTAATTTATTATTTTCTTCTTTATATACTGATTATTTTCGTGCGTGAAAAAATGAATCAATAAAGGTCCGAAACAATTTAATCACGCACAAGGAGTGGCTGTCAAAAAAGTCCATAGTATTTCTATGCTAAAATAAGGACGAAAACACTCAATCTTGGGGTATTCGGATTAGAAATAAGATTATAGTATTTTTGTACTTATAGAGAAAAGGGTCCTATTAAATTTATAGAAGTCTTAAATAATTTATTGTAGAGCATAAAGCTACCGAAAAATGAATACATTATTAAACTAAGAATCACGACATACACTTCCACTACTCGTAGAAAAGATATATAAAAAGTGTAAAGAATCAATTGATACAAAGATACATACATAAATCCAACGCAACGAATCAAAATGAATGAACATATTCTTAATGCTGTCGCACACTTTCTAAATCGTGTGGGTGGAGATGACGATGACGATATGGAAGTTGTTGTACTCAACTCGACAAATGGCGCATCAGCCAACTCGCAAGGGCCACCTGTTTTCCGCGTTACAACGAGACCGAGAAGAAGTGCAATGAGATTGTACGCCCGACGTTTGACCAACGACGAATGTCTTCGTGCTGTTGAAGAAGGTGGTGTCACGGGTGAAGATGCCTGTCCCATCTGCCTGGAGGAAAAGATGAAGCAACCGGTCCAGCTTATTCACCACGATAAAAGGGGTGGAGATGGTAAAGCCAACCTCTGTAAAACGGCGATGTGCTTTTCTTGTTTACAAGATTGCATTAAAACCCAAAAACCACAACAGCGTGGTTTGATTCGCCCTCAATGCCCATGTTGTCGAGGCAACATATACAAAGCTGTAACGCTTACAGAACCAAACGTAGTGTTGGATATCCCTAACTTTCATCCGCTGACATATGGTGTTTTACTCAGAGATGCCGCGCGTTTATCACTCACGTTTGGTTACGATCGCCTTCGTCGTGAAGCAGGTGGTTGGAATATCACTAAATGGGCAATACAAACACCGGTTGAAAGTCGTGCTAAGATATATATGAAGGCATATACTCAGTGGAATGCTCTATTCAACAACGCCGGCAGCACAATGTTTCGTTCGCAATTCCAAAATTTTCCAGAGCAAAGGGAAATAATGGAAGCATTGAAACGAAAGATTGAGAAGCTTAACGAACTTAGCAACATTCCCCGTGTGTTGAGGTTGACTTTGGAAGACTATCTTGCTGAAGAAAAAGCGAAGGCTGCACGTAACACCGTTGTGGATTTGACTGATTCACCTAAAAAAAAGAAGCGCAAAAAAGCAAAAGCAGTTGAAGAATCTGCTGGTTGCTGTGGTTCTTGTAGCAAACCAAGCTCAAAATAAAAGCTTCCGTAACAGAGTGTATATATGCTTTACACTGACTGGTAACGGGGTGTCGTGGAAGTAATCATGACACATTTTCCACTCGTCCTTTTTTATGATTGAAGGAGTTCGAGTGATGTAAAAGATATGACTAATGTAGTAACACGTTTCTATCAACGTCTGTAATGATTTTATATTTTTTCCTAATGTACTAGGAGTGTTCAAACTCAAATATATTTCATCTGTTTCCTCACTTTGGATGTAAGGATATGTACGTATGACTTTATTACGATCTTTTCTTACAATAAAAACAATAACGTTTCTTATGTCTACAAGTGATATTTTCTTCATATAGTTCTCTCTAGTAATTGATATTTCAATTAAGTCGTATTCATCGTTCACGTTTTCATTCTGACTCGCAATGATAGCGTTGATAATAGCGATTGAGTATAAGCCACGAAACTGTTGAAGTTCACTAAAAAAATGCCTCAAAATATTTGTATTTTTGTCACTGTACAAATCCAACAGTCTCTTCGTTTGGACATAATAGTCCATTTATTTATCCTTGCTCTACAATAAATATTAAAAAAATATTTAAATCCAACAAAAAAGTTACTATATAGGTATTTCTTATGCATGAAAAGATGAGTGTAAAATTTATTAATGGTATAAAAAAATCAGTATGCAAAGTTCAAGGTGTGAATCGCACTTACAACTTTGATATTCCATACAACCTTCACGAAGAATATGAATGTGGAGGCACAGCCTTCTTTGTTGATCCAAAAGCATTTGGCGACAAATTTACAATAAAAAGGAACTGTAGGTATTTGTTGACGAATTTCCATGTCGTCCAAAACTTTATATCAAAACAATGTATTTTGGAGTGGCCTGAGCGCAACAGAAGCTACCTCATGGCCGAAGTCAAATATGTTGCGCCTAACTTAGATGTAGCTATTCTTGAATTGGACGTTGGACTACCACAAGTTAAATGGTGGACCGGTGACCACATCCAGTGGTTAGAGGGTATAAAAAATTGTCCCTTGAATACAAAAGATATTATTAAAGGTGCAAGCCAGCAAATAACTGCTATAGGGTTTCCAAATTTGTGCTCAGACTATCAAATCTCCAACGGTAGTTTATCCTCACGTGGGCTAGGAATGTTGAGCTGTGACTTGTCCATAAACTCGGGAAATTCCGGGGGACCGTTGTTTTACAAAAATAAAGTCATTGGAATTTGTACCGCAACCATATCTGACTCTGAGCGCCTTAGTTTGGCGGTACCGATACAAGAAATATTTCGTTTCTTTAATTTCTTTTGCTTATTCAAAAAGCAAATATTACGCCTTCCATCATGGGGGTTCACGTTGAAAAACCTAACGACTGACTATTTGGACTTCAAAGGTATTGACAGAGCCTTCAAGGGTGTATTGATTAAAGATATCATCGAAAAATCACCGGCTGACAAATGTGGTTTAAAGAAAGGTGATATTTTGATGGGTATAGACACTGTTGATCATAAGGGTGATGTTATAAAGTATAGCATTGATACATTTGGCCAAACCGCGTTTGCTTCGACAGACAAACGAGTACGCATTGACTGTGTAGAGTATATGTTGAATTTGGATCCTTCCACTTTGTGCTTACACTATTTTAGGAAGAAGAAAATTCACAAAGTGCCAATTACTATTCAACCTATTGATTTTAAGGTAAGAACACGTTATCCGGCTTATGAAGATCTATCGTATACAGTGTTTGGTGGTCTTGTGTTTACAGGATTTCACCTTAATATGTTAGAGGGTGATGAGGATGAAGAGGAAGAGAGTGAAGTGATTTTTGATCATGGGGTACTCAACACACTTAAAACTAGCTATGGTATGGAGAGCATGGTTATTTTGACTCATATTCCACCACAGAGCTACACTAGCCTTAGCACCGGATTACAAGAGAATGATCAAATCGTCAAAATTAATAACACCAAGATAAGGAGCATAGACCACCTTCTTACAGTGTTAGATAGGATTGCAAAGGATTACTACGGTATAAAAAGTACAAAAAGTAATTTTATTACTGTAACCACAACCAATGATGAGCATGTGCTATCTATACCACAGTTATCTGAGGCTGAGCGACACATGAACAGGCAGTTAAAGGATACTGTAGTTCTTAGACTACTAAAACAAAAAAAAGAAAGGAAGCGTAAAAGAAGGTCTTAAATACTATAGTGATAGCATTGAGGTCTTAAATAGTATAGTGATAACATAGGACTCAGTTTTGGCGGGCTTCCAATCTTTAACGAATTTAGCAGGGACGTAGCATGGACTACTCAATCTTGTCAGATCACACCAATTCAGAAAATAATTTTTTGAATTTAGAGAGAAATAGTATGGCGCCCCCACTAAACAAAGTAGCTCTATGCTGTGTGCCTGTATAATGAACACCAAACATTTTGTTTAGCACGACAAAAAGTTTTGTAGAGCAAATGGATGATTACAAGGCAATACTATAGAAAAATAAAACACGCTCGTAAAAAAAATAATATTAATATATAATAATAGTAAAACATAATAATAACTAAAGTAGAAAACTTTCCCACCACCACATACTCCCGTCGTGCTTGCGAGCATATATATATATATTTTCAACAGCACGATCAGTTTTCAAGATGAAGATTTACACAAAAAAAACAATGATGCATGATATGTCAAACATGATGTATAACGACGAGGAATACGCGGCAGGGTTGTCTAGTGACGAAATTAACAACCTTATCATGGAAGAAGAGGCAACTCGACAAAACGCGGAAAGACTTTTGCTCATGGATATCCAAAACGAGGAAGAGGTTCTTGATTTTGTCGCAAATTTGGAAAAGGTAGATGCAGTGACTGGAACCGTTGAATTTGACGTAGATGATACTTCGACATCTATGATAGAGTCCGCCAACCGCTTTAGTGCTAATCGCAAAGATAATATGTGCAATTTTGGTTCAGTCGAAATACACGAGTTGTGCAATTTCAAATGTGGAAGAACGCAGGGTCAGCCAAAGTGGATGTGTAAATGTGTGACTATTACGAAGGAACATAAACCTCCATGTACTATGGAATTTGCCTTGTTAAAACTAAAAGAATGGGCAAAAGGCATTAATGCGACAAACATGTTAGCGAAGAAAGCTGTGGAAGCTTTTGATGAACATATGGAAATGGAACGTGCTGTTGAAGCAATAACGTTTACAGAGGAAGAGCTAGACGAAGAAGTAAACTACTATGGTGATAATGATGATGAAATTGATTATCGAAATATATATCGAAATATATCGGATGGGATGGAATTGGAATCCAGCTCAGATGAGGAAGTCCAACAGGACGATGATAGTGAAGGTGGAGAAGGATCAGGGTCAAATTTTGATGCTACATTTACTGTGGGAGACGCTCTGAATATTACAGTTTTAAACGAACAATCAGATGGAAACGAGTCGAGCAGCTCACAAGCTTCGTTTATTCCAATCGAAGACTTAGCAACTAACGTTGAAAATAGTGGCGAGCAACGGGTAAGTGAAGGAAAAGAAGAAGACGACGGTAACGAGACTGACGATGAGGAAAAATTTATCATGTATCAACTTGTTACTGATGGGGACGGCGGCTACGAACAAGTCGAATTAAACCATGATACTCTTCAACAGGGTTATGGTAAGATAGAAGGGAGAAGAATTCCTAATCGCACTGATCTTCCAAATATTGTAGATTTGCCAAATTGGCCAAATTGTTGCGTCGGGGCTCAAAGCCATAAAGAATGTAACTGTGGTACTTTCGTAAAAGGTCTGGCAACATTGACGAAGCAACATAAAGAATTACTTAATTTATACAGTACGAGGCAAAGTGAAAATGCGAAGAAAAGATTGGAATATACTAAACACGATGCAGATTGGATGATTGATAAACGTTTAAAGATGTTGAAGGAGCCGAAGAACCAAAAGAAAACGGTAGCGAAAAAGAAAACGGTAGCGAAAAATACAAGAACATGGAGGAGACGAATTACAGAAAAACCAACGAAAAATCTAAAAAGAAAAAGATCGTATGACATTCGTCGTGATTTAGTATTACATGAAGATGACTTTTGTAATGCCATTGAAGGTCGGCGTGCTAAATATTTTGCTTGTCCAATATGTGAAGAGCCAGCGGAACGTAAAACAAATGCGTTCCAGCATGCCGTGAGCAAACATCAATGCACTGTTATGAGATTTAACAAAGAGAAAAGGCTAGAAAAATTTGTTTTGGATAAATTCAGATGCATGCATGAAAACTGTTTTAAAAAACACAGAGCAGGAACACATTCTTTTCCAAAGTACCAACAACATATGAGCAAGGTACATGCTGTCCATGTTGTAAAAAGCGAAACAACTCCAGGGGAATACTACGTACAAGGTCATGAGTCGTGCATCGTTCGTGAGTTGAAGCACGGGTGTGACAGACGGGATTGTTCCAGTTATGAACCATGTGAGTCATGCAAAGAAAGTTATGGATGTTCAAATATGATGTGTGGTTGTTGGCCACTAAGGGTGTAAGACTTGTAAAGATCGAGAGGGAAAGAACAGGAAATAATCGAGTTACCAGGTTGTTTAAAGCTATTTTATATTGTAAAAATACTAGATATTTATTTCTACTGACTATATATCAGCGCATTGGAAATAAATAATATGAAGGGAATCAAACTAGTTTTATGTTTAATAGCAACATTCATAAGCATTGCCTTTGGGGCAAAATACTATGCATCAACAAGTCCGTTGAACACCGCGGGATCGGTTGCTTCAAAAATTTCTGCACTATCACCAGTCGCTGGAACTTCGCTAGCAGTGCCTAAAATTGACGGTACCAACTGGGAGCTTAAACAATGTAGCAGCAAGAGCGATATTAAAGCCGCGTTGGAGAAAGATACCACTATAGTAGGAGGTGTGGCAGACGGTGTGAAGAAAGGAAGTTGTTGCA
Organism: Verrucomicrobiales bacterium; assembly: GCA_002684915.1. Classification (GTDB taxonomy): domain Bacteria; phylum Verrucomicrobiota; class Verrucomicrobiia; order Limisphaerales; family UBA1096; genus UBA1096. The sequence goes on along the minus strand of NYWG01000173.1, from coordinate 1,587 downwards.
TCAATGCGCACCACGAAGCATGCATTCTTCTTCAAGCTCAAATTAGAACTTGTGAACATTCTGGTAAAGGTGATAATTCAACGTCAACTAGCGCCAGTATGTGTCCACAATAATAAATAATTACATATTTAAACGACATTTATTTTATATAATATATGGGTATCGTAGTTACTAAAGCTAATATTTACAAATCTATACCAATGGACACCTCTGATAAATTTACTTCTATTAATATCCCATCTCATCCATATAAAAATGGGGTGCCTGTGGTCAATAAAGATGCGGTACACCGCAACCACTTCCGTCGAGTGCTTAGCACGCCTTCAAGAGGTGGAATCCCTTCTGGAGGAAATGCTAAGGAAGTACCAACGGCAACATGATGATTTGCATAGAGATATTTTGACATCTCTTCGTGAGAAGGGTGATAAGCAGTTGATGTTACATAAGTTACGAAGAAAAAAAATAATATTGCATTACATGGAGTCTACCAGGAAGAAAATAGCGTCAATAGTGTCAAAGCAATATGCATTAGAGAATTTAAATATTACAAGGTTACAATTACAGGCAATAAAGGATACGGTTAAGGTTTTTAAAGTGTTTAACAAATCCCATAGTTATGAAAAAATAGATAATCTTAAGGACCAGTTGGAGGAACTCACTGACCAATTCATGGACGTGGAAAACCTTATCACAGAAGAGTCAAGTCTTTTACAATTTGATGATAGTGAATTAGAAGAAGAATTAAATCAATTAAATGATGGCTCTTTAAGTTTTCCTGAAATCCCTATGCATGAAATTGAACTTACGACCACTAAAGATGATCAAACAATGGCTGTGTTAGACCCAATAGTACAATGATCTGTGAAAAACTTCTTATGTTGGTGCACAAAACTGAAATCCCTACACCACGCGTCGAATGAGATAGTATTTACCAGTAACAATAATTCTTCATCTGTTTTAATATCTTTCTTGTACAGTTTCTCCACCGTTTTTACCCCTATACCCTTTAAGTTGTATAAGCTGGATTCTGGATGGATTTTTGAGTACTTTCTTCCCTTTTTTTCAGCACGTTTCTGTTCTCTTTTTTCGACCGTGGATTGGAACGTCTCCAATATACATTTACCTTCTAAAGCATGATCCATAATTTTATGGAGAGCTACCGCGTCTTCCAACGCGTGATGGGCAAAGTATTTTTTATTAAATAAATGCTGGTACAACAGCGGTTGTGAATAGCTTACCAATCCAGGTATAATGTACTTCAGTAAGTGTAAACTGTCGATGAATATGACGTGATCAAAATCATGATCGTGACCCTTTAATACCTTTTCATCGAATGCTTTTCCGTTGTGAGCTACCCAAATATCGATACCTTCGGCTTTGTTCAACATACCACGTATTGCCTCCTCAGGGCTGTAGAATAATTGATTGAAGCTGTCTTCATCTTTACGAATGTCATTTTTTGCTTTTATTTCATCGTCTTCATGACGAGCAAGTGATTGCATCATACCGTTACGAACGTGTTTGTTATAGCTCATAGCAACATCGGATCGTTTTAGAAGCGTCGAAATGGCTTCGGCCTTCTCTATG
>NYWG01000172.1 GCA_002684915.1 Verrucomicrobiales bacterium | reverse complement strand
GTGTAGGTGAGTGTGGATCTTTTTCTGTATCTGAATATCTGTGATGTATTCTATGAGCGCCAATCCAACTTAATGGTGACCTTGAAAATGCCAACATTGCTAGAAACAATGAAAACACTTCATATAGTTTAGATGTTTTAAATTGATTGTGTGCAAAGTGTCTATGTAGACCTATTGATAGACCAAACATAGCAATAAATTGATACCAGATAAAACCCAATAATGCTATAACAAAAATATTCATTTTAAGTATTGTCTTCTCTACTCCAAGATATGCTATTGTTTTGACAATGTATTACTCTTGCGTCTTTATTTTGATTTACTATATCTTCCGCTCTGTACTCGTCATAATCGTCTTGTGTATTAAATGTCATAGTTGAAGTTTTAGTTAATTGGTCTTCAGATATTACATCTACTATTCCATCGGCAGTTATTTTACCTGCGCTAATGTACTCATTTGTTTTTGCTACACCTTCAGCATTTTGCGTAAAAAAATCAACGCTTGTATTTGGTCTAGTTTGTATTAATTTTTGTGTATATGCCATACTACTATTTATATACCTATAATCATATATCTATCGTACTTGTCTAACCTTAAAGTACCTTTGTATAAAATTGTATTTAACTTTATAGACTTCTCAAAATCATCTAAACTTTTTTGGCAGTTTATATGTTCTTCTACTTCAAAGTAATTGTTGGATTGTAGTATGACTAAAGCACCTGCTTTTACTTTATACAACATACTATCTAAAAGTTTTGGTTCTAAATGTTCACAAGAGGTACAAATAACTACATCAAATTTTGTAAAATTAAAGTCTTGTATATCTTCTACTTTAAACCACACATTAGGATATAGTTTTTGACCTATTTTTTTTGTCATAGGATCAATATCAAAAGATAAAACTTTTTGATCTGTATATTTTTCTAGTTTATTTGCTAGGTGTCCGTACCAACCAGCTGCTACACATATTTTAGGATTAATCAAAAGGTCAAAATATTCTTTTGATTTATCTATTAGCCAGTTTTTGCTTTTTTCTTGGTTCTCGTTTAGTGAGTTTATAATAGACTTAACTTGTCTATCGTTGGTCACATCATCAATTACTCTTAATATAGTATCCATAACATCTTATAAATAGTTTCGTTATTATTTATAATAGATTATGAAACGAATTATTTACAGCATATACATTGACATACCTGAAAAAGAGCATTATGCTCGTAGTTTTAATTATGAAAAACAGCATAATTTAGATCGCTCAAAACTAACTAGAGAAAACTTTTCTAATCATAGAGATAGATTAATAAACAATAAAAGAGAATATTGTAAAAATATTAATGTACCTTTTATGATGTTTGAGTATGATCTTCGCTATCAAAAATTTGAACAAACTTTACTTAAAAACTATCCTGTATTAACAAAGTATGAAGTTGTAAATTTTTATAAACTACACCTATTAGAAGAACTATCAAAAGAATTTGACGAGATTTTATATTTAGATTTTGATGCTATACCTCTTACAAAGGAATCATTTTTTGACGCTTGGAACTTATCAAAAGGAATATGTGTATTAGATAATAATAGTAAAATAAGAAAATACGGTTTAAATACAGCGCAAAGAAGCACAAGAAGTCCATCGGCAAAATATTATAATTGTCAAGCAATGTTAATTGATAAAGGACTTGATCCTAATAATGATGTAATCAATACAGGAATAATTGGCGCTAGAAAAGAAGATATAATTAAATTAGATTTTTTTGGTGATTTTAAAGATACAATAAACCTAATGACAAAATTAATTAATGTAGATGACGGTCTTTATCCACCTAATATAAGAAAAACTTTTAGATATGATAACGAAACTATTTTTTCATACAAAATAAATACAAATAATGTACCTATACAATGGTTAAACAATAAGTGGCATTATTTTTTTGATACTCAATTTTTTATTCCAAAAGAAACAAAAATAGTACATACAATTAATAAGGACTTTGATACGGTATGGAGGTATTGTGAAAAACATAATTTATAGTATTTACATAAAAAATAACGAACCTAATTTAAGTGAAAAACATCTGTTCACTAAAACACAATTAGAAAAACATTTTGACAGACTTATAAATGTAAAAAAAGAATATGCTAAACATTGCAATGCTAAATTTATATTGTACGAAAATGATACTCAATATCAAAAATTTAGAAAAAAATACGAAGGTTTAGAATTTGATGTAATAAATTTATACAAAATACACTTATGGGAAAGGTTAGGAAAAGAATATGATAATGTTTTATATTTAGATTTAGATGTAATACCTAATACAACTGATAATTTTTTTGAAACTTTTGATATGAATAAAATATGTGTCTATGCCCCTAATGCTACTATTGAAACTTGGTCACAAAAAGATCAAAAGAATTATAAAAAAGGTAAAGTTGATTTTGAAACTATTATATCACATAAAGACAAATATAATGAATATGTAAAAGCAATGTGTAAAAAAGCAATGTTAGCAACCGATAATAAATTTAATACAGATTATTTAATTGCTAATACAGCAATATTAGGTGCTAATTCCAATGCAATATCAAAATTAAAATTTACTGATAGATTGCGAGATATGATACACACATTAAATAAATCAAAAGAAGAAAAACTATTTGGAGAAGCAATATCAAAACTTTTCTTTGCAAATAACGAGATATTTTTTCACTATCTGTTAGACAAAGATAATATAGATTGGTTTAATTTACCTAAAGATTGGCATACTTATTTAATGAAAAAAGATAAAATAACAAGTGATTTGAAATCTGTAAAAATGATACATCTAATTAATAAAAGATTTGAAGAATTGTGGAGTATATTATGCAACTAAAATACTATCAAAATCCTGAATCCGAAATAAGAAAATTTTATGAAAAAAATAAGTCTTATTGTGCTATGCCATTTAAAGAAATATATGGTGATAATGCTGGTAGATATAAACTTTGTTGCCACGCAAAGAAAATGGATTGGAAATACACAACAACAAATACTACACCTTTTAAATTTTTCTTTTCACCAGAAATGGAAGAAATAAGAAATAAGATGTTATCAGGTGAAAAAATTAGAGAGTGTAGAGTTTGTTATAATTTAGAAGAATCAGGTGGTGAATCATATAGAACAGACAAGTATAGAAAAAAGTATGGAATTGATATAGAACCTAGAGGTATAGGTTTAAAATTAAGAATTAACGGAACATTTTGTAATTTAGGTTGTTATATGTGTCATCCCTTTAACTCATCTACTAGGAGAAATGAACTTAAAGAAGTTTTTGGTAGTATTGAAAAAGGATTTGGTCCTGCAGCCGAAGTACAATCAATGAGTTATAGAGAATGGAACGATACGGTAAATGATATAATAGAAAACATTAATTTAGTTTCATATATGAATATCACAGGTGGAGAACCTTTACAATTACCAGGCCATTGGAAGTTATTAGATAAAATACCTGATGAACATAAAAAACATATTGCCCTTTCATACGATACCAACCTAACAGAATTAAAATGGAAAAAATGGTCTATATTTGATTATGTTGGTAAATTCAAAGAGTTAAGATTAGGAGTTTCAGCAGATCATATTCAAAGAAAAGAATCTTGGATGAGATATCCTAAAGATGTTAAAAAATTTGAAAATAATTTAAGAGAAGCAAAATCAATTATTAAACAAATTAATTGTAGTGTATCATTATTAAATGTTTTTGATTTGTTTGAAATAAGAGATTATTATTGGGATAATTTTGGTATAAAAACAACTTTTATGAATATAGTTAGAGGTCCTGAATATCTATCTATCAAAAATTTAAATCAAAGAGATAAAGATATGTTAATGAAAAAATACGAAAATATAGATGATGGAATGTATATAAAAAATGAGTTATCATTAAAACCTACTCATAATTTAGATGTTATGAAAAATTATTGTGATAGATTATCAAAACATAGAAACTTTAATTGGAGAGAACTTTGGAATGAATTTGGAAACTAAAAGAATTAATTTTTTTAATAGAAGAAGCATAAACCTTGATATAACTCACCGTTGTACATTACAATGCCCCAAATGTAATAGACAAATATTTGCTATGAAAGGATTAAAAGTGCCAGGACAAGATATGACCGTTAGTCAATTTAAGAAGATAATAAAGTTTGTAAATAAAATATCTTTTTGTGGTCAAATTTCAGACCCTATTTTTAATCCTAATTTTTTAGAGATTTTAAAATTAACTTATGATAATAATATTACGGTAGATGTTAAAACAGCTGCCTCTCACAAATCTAAAGATTGGTATATAAAAGCTTTCAAACAAAATCCTAATGCTCAATGGACTTTTGGCATAGATGGATTGCCTAAAGATAGTCATAAACATAGAGTTAATCAAAATGGTGAATATTTGTTTGATATAATGTTATTATCTAAAAAATATATTAAAAAAACAACTTGGCAATGTATAGTCTTTTCTTATAATGAAAATGATATAAAACAAATAAAACAGATGGCCAAAGAAAACGACTTAAATCTTATGTTTTTTTATTCATCAAGGTTTTATGAAGAAGACCCATTAAAACCTAAAAATAAAAAATACTTTATAAAAAGAAATTGGAAACCAAGAGAACAATTAATATGAAATTAAATCCTAAATGTTTGATAGACCCTAAACAAGACAAACAAAAAACATATATAACTAGTCAAAATTTAGCTCATTCTGCAAAAGGTTTTATATTACCTTGTTGTTGGTGCGATATACCTGAACCTGAAAAAGATGAACAAATTAAAAAATTATTTAATAAAAAATTACATTTAGATAACAATGATACTATTGAAGATATTATTTTATCAGATGAATGGTTTAATTTTTTTTCTACATTAACAGATGACACTTCAAACGCTTCTAGTGTTTGTAAAAAATATTGTTCAGTAGGGGATAATAAAACGGTAGTTGTTAAAAAAGTGATTGTAGATAACAAAGAGATTTTAAAATGATAAAAATATGTACATTATATTTTGAAGGTAAATACACACCAGACTATGTTGAAAAACTATACAATAGTTTAAAAAGAAATTGTAGTATACCTTTTGAATTTATATGCTATAGTGATAATCCAAATGTCAAAGCAGATATAGTTATACCTTTGAAACATCATAGTGAAATAAAAAAACATTGGTATAAATTATCTTATTTTTGTCCTTTATTTGCTAATCAAAATCCAGATGATGAAATTATAATTATGGATATTGACCAAGTTATTACAAATAATGTAGATGATATGATAGGTTATCCAGTAGCAGATAATGAATTAATTTCATACAACAAATGGTGGGGCGGTAAAAGAACATTAAAACTAAATGCAGGATTTATGAAATTTAAATCAGGTAGTTTAAAAATAATATGGGATGAGTTTATTCGTTGTCCTGAAGATTGGCAGTTAAATTGGTATAAAAGAGGTGTTGTACATCACAAGTATTATGGAGAACAAAATTTTGTTAATTGGATGTGTGATAAACATAAAATTAAATTAACATTATTGCCAGGGGAATGGGTATGTAAATTAACTAATAGAGAAGATGAAGATAGAGAAAACAATGTATTATATATGAAAATGTTTAAAAAAGATTATATGATATTAGATAAACCTAATGATGATATAAAGATTGTTCACTTTGCAAATCCAAACGCAAATATACATACAAGCAAATATGAATGGATAAAGGATTATTGGAAATGAAAATAGAATTAGAAAATATTACCGTTGATTTGTTTGAACACGATATATCTCATATAAAAAATGTAGCTGTAAAGTGTTCAACAGGAACAGACTCAACAATATTATTATATTTAACAGCACTAGCTTTACCTGATAAAAAAATTATACCTTATTGTATAATTGAATCGCAATTTCCCAATCAGAAAAATAAACTATTACAAATAGTTGATAAAATAATATTTAAATTACCCAATAGAAATATAGCAAGTCCTATATTGGATTATGCTGATTACAATTCATATGATAGTAGATGGAGAAAAGAAGCCATAGAAAATCCTGGCATTTTTCCTAAAAAGAAAAGAGGTAACGAAGGACAAGCAAAAATATTAGCAAATAAATTTTATCAAACGAAAAGATATAAAAATGGTGAGATTGATTATTTTGTCTCAGGTATAACATCTAATCCACCTATTGAAGTATTAAAAGATATAGGTTGTGAATATGAAGATGGAAGAAGTTTAATAAAAAAACCACAAATCTCATATCTTTACTATGACCCATTTATACATTTAAATAAAAAACATATAGCTGAAATGTGGAAAAAATATGATATGATGGATATATTTCACTTAACAGAAAGTTGTGTCAATTGTTCTTTATATGGAGATTATTATTCAACAGAAATACCTTGTAAGAAATGTTATTTTTGTAGTGAAAAATATTGGGCGTTTGGAATGTATGACGGAGGAATTAAGTGAGAATAATATGTGTTAATACAGGTGATAAGTTTGGTCAATGGTATGTAGATAATTTAAAACATATGATTGATAATTACTCTGGTTTAAAGTACGATAGTTTTGAGGTTATTACTGAAGAAAAACATAAAGGTGTTTTTAACAAACTTCAAATGTTTGACAAGTTTAGAGATGGTGAAAACTTATACTTTGATTTAGATATTTGTATTTACAATAAAGTACCTAATCTTATTAGAAAAAATCTTACGGTATTACACGCCTGGTGGAGGGATAGAGAGCATACATCTTTTAATTCTTCAGTTATATCTTGGACAGGTGACCGTTCTTTTATCTATGATGAATTTAAAAAAGATCCTGATATGTGGCAAAAGAAATATTATAGAGGTATGGATCAAATGTTAGAAGAAAACTTTTCTGTAAAAACCTATGATAAGGTGTGTTATTCTGTTAAAGATAATGAATATAAACCTAAAGATGATAACTTTAGTATAATGTTATTTAATCAAAAACAATATCTTATGGAAGAAGGATGGTCTGGTTGGTGGACTAATTACTTTCTT
>NYWG01000171.1 GCA_002684915.1 Verrucomicrobiales bacterium | reverse complement strand
GAGTCAAAGGCTGAACGGTCTGTTCGTATCGGACACCGTGTCGAGTTTGATCCCAGCGAAGTAAAGCAAGCTCTTGGTATTGCTGCCGAAAAGCTCAACACTTATAAAGACATGGCTTCATATCTTGGTAAGAAACGCTTTACTCCAGACTCGTATATCGAGTATCTAAATACTGTCTTCCCACGTACTGCAGATAAAAAAGTACAAGGCAAGTCGCTTTCTCTTGATACTCTGTCTCGTAACGCAAAGCTTGCTTACGATTCTTTAGATAGTCAGCCTGGAGCAAACTTTGCTGAAGGTTCTTGGTGGCAGGCATTTAACTCTGTTACTTTCATCACCGATCACGTACAAGGTCGTAATGAAGACAATCGTCTTTACTCATCATGGTTTGGTGGTAACCAAGTCAGAAAGCGGGATGCTCTTAAGACCGCTATTGAATTCGCAGATGCAGCCTAAGGAGGGCTAATATTATGAAAGAAATTGAACGTTTAGAAAAAATTGCTAATGGCATCATTGCAAAAATTGAAAAGCTAAAATCATATACACCTCAGGTGCTATTTGATTCAAATGCTAATACTATTACATTTGACGGCCTTGAAGTAGTCAAAAAAAATCGCAAGTCTTTGATTCTGCGTGATAACGTTGGTCGTGAATATATGTTTAGATGCACAGAACATATAGATGGTATTACAAAAGGAACTCGAGTTCCGATTGTTGATGCTGCGTAATGTATCGCATTAAAGGATACTTTAGAGATCATACTGTTGTCAGATACTTTACTGACCAGTATGATGCTATAGAGTTCAAAGATATAGTGGATGCTCACTATCCACTGAAAGTAACATTTGAAAAAGGAGTTTATCCAGTGAGAACATTTGTAGTCAACAGTTGGAATGCTGTGATGGATGACAGACGAAATCCACTTAGCAATATTCCAGATCTTCAAGTACGACATCTTGTCATGCAAGTACTAGCTTGGATGTGGTGTATTGTATTTGCGTTTATCATCGGTAGTTGGACAGCATTTGGTATAAGTGTCGTTGGACACGTTATTTTGATAGCCGCAATTGTAATTACTGTCGGAACATTTGAAACAGCTAGACGAGCTCCACAATACTTTGGTGGACTTGGTCGAGGCAATGGAGGCGAACATGAATGATGGACCACTAAGATCAGCGCTTGACAAGCTCCCTACTCAGGGAGTGTACCAACACTCTTTAGTTACTTATCGCTATCGTAGTAGCAATCTTGTCAAAGAAACTGTAACTCGAACGTATAGCGAAGATGGTGATTATACTGATTCAATTATATCACAACCTATTGGAAAAGGAAGTAGCGTATGAAAGCGCATAAAATCGAGATGATCGCAGCTTGGGCCCGCGAAAATGGATTGAAAGGTTATGAACACCTAGATCCACAAGTGCGAGAAAAGCAACGCCAGAAAGCAATTAAAGCTTCCAATGAGCGGCGTCGGCGCGATGAAGAAGATAAAGAAAAGCGCCGCTTTTAGGCGCTTTTTTTATGTACATTTTAGTATAAATAGTGTAGAATAGAATAATCAGAGGATCGAATATGTTACGGTTCAAACACTATTTAATGGAGAAATCCATGTATAAACATCTAACAGCCGGCGAGCTACTTAAGCCCGGCCGCGAAGGTCGTGGTATTACTGTCGTTAATAAGATTAACGATGGCGAAGAGTTTCTCCTACAAGCCGGTGGAACCGTACGGCTAAAGAAAGACGCAGAAACTATTAAGAAATTTAAGTCTGCTCTTGATGTTCGTGATGCTAAGACTCTTAACACTATTACTTTTGACGGGCAAGACGGAAAGTCCTACATGCTTAAGCACTTTTCAAAGTCTCCTGAGTTTGGTGGTAAAGGTGCTGGCTCTGGTACTCGTGCAGAAGACGAAGCACTGACTGCATTTAAGAAAGAATTGTTTAATGTTTTACAAGATGAAAATGTACCGTTCATCTATTTGAAAATAGGTAAGAGAACTGAAAAGGTTTCTGAGATTGCAAGTACACCGGGTACACCTAAAGCTGATTTCCACATGATGGATCCTACAGGCAAAGAAGTCTTTTGGATCTCTCATAAAAAAGGTCGGAAGGCAAATGACTTTCAGCAGTATGGTGGCATGGTAGAGATTCAATCAGAACCCGAAGTAAAAGAATTTGTAAAAGATCTAAAGGCAGCATTACAAAAAGATCATGGCGATGCTAATAGATTTCCTATGAAAACTGGATACTATCGTCCAGTTAAATCTCGTTCAGTCATTAACAAGACAATGTACGGTAAAGACTATAGAGGTGGAAAAGCCACAGGTAGACAAAACATCGATGTCCTCTATCAAGGACCAATGTTGCTTAAAAAAATTAAAGACGGTGCAACACCAACATACGAAATAAGATCTAACCACACAGTGCTTCACAGCGAAACACCACGTGGTGACTATCAAGCGTACTACTATGTCAGACCAGAGCAAGCAAAGAATCAATTCGGCATCCGCGGAGGAAGATTCTTTATTGTATCAAAGATGACAGCAACCAAAAATAGAAATGCGAAGCAGATTTAAATGAACTTTTCTACTTTTATAACCGAAGAAAAAAATACCCATATGACTCACATCGAGGATAAGGTTATCTACGGTGGAGTTAAAGGTACACGTGATGCTATTATGGCTTTACGATCTCTTCGTGATATGTTAGGAGGAAAACATGCTGGCAATGTATCTGTTAAGTGGGATGGTGCTCCTGCTGTGTTTTGTGGCACTGATCCTCGGGATGGAAGATTCTTCGTGGCGAAAAAAGGAATCTTTAATAAGTCTCCCAAAGTATACAAGAGCGATGCGGATATTGATGCTGACGCATCTGGCGATCTTGCTGACAAGCTTAAACTTGCTCTTAAGTATCTACCAGAGCTCGGGATAAAGGGAGTAGTCCAAGGTGATTTCTTGTATTCAAAATCGGATATTAAGACTAAAAAAATCGACGGTAAAGCGTATGTTACGTTCCACCCCAATACAATTGTTTATGCAGTACCGGCTGGCACGGAAATGGCCAAGCAAATCAAGGCAACAAAGATTGGAATTGTATGGCATACGACGTACACCGGAAAATCATTCGAAACAATGAAAGCATCTTATGGTGTCAAAGTAAATAGTTTCAATCAATCAAAGAACGTTTGGTCTCAGGATGCCATGCTTCGTGACATGACTAAATATACAATGTCAAAGAAAGAAACAGATCAAGTAAACGATTATCTTAAAACAGCAGGATATATCTTCAATCGTATTGCAGGCTCTACTCTACGCCAACTTGAGAACAACCAAGATCTGGCTAAACACATTGAAACTCATGCTAACAGCTATGTACGAGCAGGTGCACTTCCGCCAGATCCAAAGAAAAGAGTCGATGCTCTCATTAAATTCATTTCAAATAAATATCAAAAGGAAATAGATTCCAGAAAGACTGATAAAGGTAAAGCTGCACAACAAAAAAAGCTTAACGATATTCTAGCATTCTTTTCAAACAAAAATAGACAAAGCTTAATTCAAATGTTTGAATTGCAAAAAGTTATCGTTCTTGCAAAATTAAAACTTATAAATACTCTAAACAGGTTGAATAGCGTATCTACGTTTTTAAAAACTAAGAAAGGATATCGCGTAACAGGCCAAGAAGGTTATGTTGCAATCGATAAACTTGGTGGTGATGCAGTGAAAATAGTGGACCGTATGGAATTCTCATACGCAAACTTTTCACCCAATATATTAAAGGGATGGGATAAACCAGGGAGAAATTAAATGGCAAAACCGTTGTCATTCAAAGACTTTATGATCGTGGACTTACGTCCGGGTGAACCAGAAGAAATTCAATATCAGGCTCATAAAGCTAAGAAGGCTGTGAGCACTTCAGAAGAACTCTCCATACAAGGAAGACGAAAACTTGCACGCAATATGAAGCGGCGCAAGACTCAGCTTAAACTTGCTCGTAAGCGTGCACGCAAGAGGTTAGCTAAGACTGATGTTCTTAAGCGTAGATCTCGTCGTGCAGCCAGAGGAACCTTTGCAGATAAGCTAGCAGGTAAAGGTGTAAAGAAGAGTCAACTTTCAGTAGCAAAGAAAAAACAAATTGAGAAGCGTTTGAAGCAAGGTGGCTGGCAACAGCGGATGAAGATCTTGCAACGCCGACTAATGCCTAAGAAACGCCGTGCGGAGATTTCTCGTAAAAGATGATTAGTTCATTTAGATCATATCTTGTTGAAGAAGAGAAGACAGTTTATTTTACTTTTGGTAGAATGAATCCTCCTACTATTGGTCATGAGAAACTCTTGTCTTCTCTGGCTAAAAAAGCAGGAAGAAATCCTTATCGCATTTTTATATCTCCATCACAAGATAAAGACAAAAATCCACTAGACTATAAGACAAAAGTTAAGTTTGCACGAAGAATGTTTCCAAAGTATGCTCGTTCTATCGTAATGACTCCTACAGTTCGTAATGTTATGGAAGTTGCTTCTAAAATATACGATGAAGGATTTAAAAATGTAGTGATGGTGGTTGGTTCAGACAGAATTCGAGAGTTTGAAGCACGTCTAAATGCAGTGAATGGCAAAAAAGGTAGACACGGATTCTTTAACTTTCAAAGAATTTCAGTAGTTAGTGCCGGTGAACGAGATCCAGATGCCGAAGGTACATCTGGCATGTCTGCATCTAAAATGCGTAAGGCTGCATCAGATAAAGACTTTACTGCATTCTCTCAAGGCCTACCAAAGAATGTTTCAAACGTAGACGCAAAAGCTATTTACAATGCAGTTCGTAAAGGATTAGGCCTTAAAGAACAAACCGAATATAAGAGCCACATACAGCTTGAAACGGTTTCAGAAACTCGTGAAGCATATGTCAAAGGCCAGCTCTTTGATGTTGGTGACACAGTAGTTATAAAAGATACAGACGAATTAGCAGAAGTCAAAGTACTAGGCACCAACTATGTTATTGTCGAAAGCGCAGGTAGAACAATGCGAAAGTGGCTAGACGCAATCGATATTCTTGAAAAGACTAGCTCACCTCAAGATCCAGATATTAAAGACCGTGAAGGCACACAACCTAAAGCATATCATTCAGGCATTAAGTCTAAATCTACTAAGGCTAGGCGAGATGCACATTTTAAGAAGGGAGCAAAGAAAGCAGATAATGATCCATCTGCATATAAGCCTGCTCCTGGTGATGCAACCGCTAAAACAAAACCAAGTAAACACACAAAACGCTTTAAAGCTATGTTTGGAGATAGCAAATGATTCAATTCAAGTCATATATTACAGAAGAAGAAAAGAAGGGTCTTGCGGCTAAGGCTGAAAAGTCTGGCATGCCAATCGGCATTCTTCGTAAAGTTTATAATCGTGGCATGGCCGCATGGAAAACTGGCCATCGCCCAGGAACAACACCCCAACAATGGGGCATGGCTCGAGTCAATTCGTTTGTAACAAAATCCTCTGGAACATGGGGAAAAGCAGATAAAGATCTGGCAGCAAAGGTAAGAGGATAATGAAAACATTCGATGAAATTAGAGAAGGCGTTGCCGGTGCTGTAGCTGGCGGAGTCGCTGGAGGCTTAGCCGGTGGTCCTGCAGGAGCAGCAGCCGGTGCTTATCTAGGTCATAAAATTCAGCAAGCCGGAAATTCTGGCAAAAAGAAAAAAGATCCTAAGCCAACTACAATAGGACCGGGTGGAAAGCAAAAAACATCTGAAGACGTTGACAAAGATAAGGAAAACTTTAAGCCACATATGATGTATGATCCGAAGACCGGTAAGGGCTACATGGCTAAGAAGTATGAAGATCACCTTGCAATGCAGAAAAAAGGATATACCCACGACAAGCCAGATGTAAAAGAACAGGCTGTCAATGAATTGGACACTTCTACTTTAGTTTCTTATAGAAAAAAAGCTAATAAGCAAAGATACAGCAATAACATTTCAAAAAGAACTCAGAGAACTGCCGGCGTTGATCGAGCTGATAAAAAGTTAAGAAAGCGCAATATCGATAAATTTGGCGATCACTCTCCAAAGGGTGTTGATAGAATGGGTAATCGTAAAGAAGATTCTTCTGATGCGGTTAAAGCCTTCCTTGCAAAAGGCGGCAAGATTAAGAAGCTTCCACCAGGGAAAGCACAAGGCTATCATGGCAAAGATGATCCGGGCAAAGATGTTCACGGCGTAATGTCTAAGCCTGACACTAAACAGATTGGCACTCGCAAGAAAGTCAAGTCAATGGAAGCTACTCAGGTTGATGAGATCTCTAAGAATACTGCAGGATCATATGTCAAAAAGGCTTCTGATGATATGAGTAGGCAATCAGATAGAATGGCTCGAGCTGGACGGAATGACGGAAAGATGGACAAGGCAGCAGGTAAGTTTGTCAATCGCCGTAAAGGTAT
Organism: Verrucomicrobiales bacterium; assembly: GCA_002684915.1. Lineage (GTDB taxonomy): Bacteria > Verrucomicrobiota > Verrucomicrobiia > Limisphaerales > UBA1096 > UBA1096. Next base: position 10,699 of record NYWG01000171.1, on the reverse strand, counting down.
TGCAAGAGCTGTAAGTCGGTTAACTAAGTAGGAGTAAGATATGCCACTAGGTAAAGACGCAGATGCTGGTGATTATGTAAAGGATTTTCAAAAGTCCGATGCGCCACAGTTTAAAGGTAAATCAAAAGACAAGCGTCGTAAGATGGCAGTGGCTGCATTCCTTGCACAGCGTAAAACTAAAAAAGAAGAAAAGAATTGTGGTTGTGGACAAACACCGTGCAAAACATACGGTGTAAAAGAATCGACTGATCTTAACGAAGAGATGATGTTTAAAGTCTCTATTGAAAATCTACCAGACATGGTAATGATTGGTAGATCACCAAGTGAAGTTAAGTCAGCGCTTCGTAAGATAGTAAAGCAACCATCGATGATTACTAACGTGCAAAGAATGACTAAAGCTCAAGTAAAAAAACGTTGGAGAGATATGGCTATGTCTGGTGATCCAGAACAAAATGTCAAGGATAAGGGTGGAGACTAATGAAAAAACTCAAGCAAATGCGACTGCCTGATGAAGGTACTTCCGAGGCCAAGAAACGTGCTTGTGGTATGACACCCGGGCAAGTAAAAGAATACGGTGGTCCACAAATATCTCGTGCAGAATATCTTAAAAAACAAAAGCAAGCTGGCCAAGTCAAAGAGGACAAGGCAGAGTATGATGAAGAAGGTAAGATGATGAAAGATCAGCTTGACATCGTAATGGATGCGGCTGATGAAATCTATGACATGGTTGATGACGATGATAATCTTCCTGAGTGGTGTCAGAATAAAATTACTAAAGCTGCAGACTATATCGATAGTGTACGTGATTATATGATGTCACAAGATAAAGATAAAGATGATGACGACGACGATGAGCAGAAAGAAGGCTACGTATCAATGGCGCAACAGCGTGCGGTATGGGCTACTCGAAAAGATGGCGGTAAAGGACACCCTGACAACAAGAAAAAGAAAAAGAAGAAGTGAATGAATTCGTATCAATAAGACCTTTAGCTAAATATGATATTTTTGTAGATTGGTTTATTGGTAAGCGCTGTAATTATGATTGTACGTATTGTACTGAAGATCTACATGATAATATATCGAAGCATCAGAACTTTGTACAGATAAAAAAACTAATAGATAATTTATCTAGGAAACTTGAAAATAGAGAAATACAATTAAGCATAACCGGAGGAGAACCAACAGTACACCCAAGCTTTATTGATATATGCCACTATATAAAGAAAAAGAATAATATACAAGATCTTCATGTGACTACAAACGGAAGCCGAATGGCAGATTATTATATCGAGCTTTTGTATTCAGCAGATCAAATCACTTTTAGTCAACACTTTGAAACAGCAAAAAATTCTGTTTATTTGAAAAAGCTAAAAGAGATTAATGAGTTTTCTCCTGGCGTAGTTAATGTACAAGTCATGTTTAATGCTAAACATTTTGAAGAGGCAAAGGACGCGGTAGAATTTTATAAAGCAAACGAGATAAGATATACTCTACGAAAAATAAGACATAAGATATTACCGATTAGAGAATATGACACTTCAAGTTATGATTATACTGATGAACAATTAGATTGGTTTGATAAGCAACAGAATAAGAAAAAGCCTAACACCGTTGTGCACCATCGATGGTATGAAAAGATTGGATTGTCAGCTGGTGAAGCAGGATGGAAAGAAAGAATAGATCCTAAACATGTACATGTAAATGAAATTAGTTCGAACAATTTACAATACTTCAAAGACTGGACATGTTACGCAGGATTAAAAGGATTGCATTTAAGACCGGATGGCACAGTGTATAGAGGTAACTGCCATATGGGTGGAGAGATTGGAAATATATTAGATAATGATTTTGAATTGCCAAGTGAGCCAATAGTATGCGACGGAAGAAGATGTTTTTGTGCTCATGAAATAAATCTGTTAAAGTACAAAGGAACAGACAGATATGTCAAGAATTACATTTAAGAGCTTTGTTAAGCTAGATGAAAAAAAGCTGACCGGTAAAGATGGCAAGGGTCATTATCGTGCAACTGAAAAAGGTGCTGGTATGACAGCTAAAGGTGTTGCTGCTGCTCGAAGGGAAAACCCAGGAAGTAAATTGCAAACTGCTGTAACTGCAAAGCCCAGTACTCTCAAGCCTGGGAGTAAAGCTGCGAAGAGGCGTAAATCTTTTTGCGCCAGATCACGTGGCTGGACAGGTGAAAGAGGCAAGGCGGCTAGACGTAGATGGAACTGTTAGATATGGCTACAGAGACAAACACAAGATTAGATAGAATCGAGGAAAAACTCGACAAACTTACCGATGCTATGGTATCCATGGCTCGGGCAGAAGAAAAGATTTCAGGTTTGCAAGACGATCACGATAAAATGTATCAAAGAATGAACCGTTTTTCTGAAAAGTTAGACGTTATTGAGAAGAAGGTTGACGACAATTCACGTACCGTAAACCTTATAAATAAAGTTGTATATGCGGCTGTAGTCGCAGCCGTTGGGACGTATGTGGCCCACATGTGGATGTAATAGGAGAAACAAATGTTTGGTAACAATCCATTTAATGAGTATAGGGCCACTCTATCCGAAGGCCTCAAGGGTGATCAGCATAAGCTTGATCATGACAAAGATGGCGACATCGATGGAAAAGATTTTGCTGCACTGCGTGGTAAGAAGAAAAAATCTAAAGACAAAGATGAAAATGCTACAATGAATCCTAAAGTTGACGATAAGACTGCAAAGGCTTCAGCGGTTGAAGCTAAAGAAGATACTGAAGTCAATGAAATGCTTGGGGCTTTGAGCAAAAAGAAAGTGACACCGGCTATGAAAGATAGAGCTGAAAAAATGCAAGATGAAAAGCCTAAAGACAAAAAAGAAGAAGGTTACTATAAGGATAAGCAGATCAAAGCTCAAGATAAAGCAATGGGTGCTAAGCCTGTGCCTGCTCCTAAGAAAGAATCAAAAATTCGTGAAAGCCTGCTTGCTGTCCTTGAAGATAAGAAACATACTAAAGGTGCAGAAAAGGCTGAGGATCCAATTCGCGGTAACAGCAATAAGAAAATGATGGATGCTCATGGTAAGCCAACTGATGCTGGCTTTGACGATGAAGAAGGCCATGATGATGCAGCTAAGGCTGGACGTGCTGGACCAAAGGCAAAAGCTCGTAACAGCGGTGATGCGACTAATAATGGTGATAAGAAAGTTATTAATAAAGTAAAAGAAGCATATGCTTCTATGTATGAAAAGGAAGAAGTTAATGGCGATTAAACCCCCAGGATGGTGTAGCGGAGCTGTTCCTGCTATCAACGGTTGGAAAGATCCAAATACAAATGAACTTCTGGTATCTGGCAGACATACTCAAGATCAGATTGATGAGTTCCACGGTGTTCCATCAGTAAAAGAAGTTTTGATTGAAGCTATGCCAGAGCCGGTAGCTGATACTGAAGAAGACGAGTATTGGACACCAGAAGATCTTCATGGCATGAGTAAAGTAGAACTTGAAGAACTTGGTCGTGAATTCGGTATTGAATTAGATAGACGTCAAAATAAGCAAGCGTTGATAGAAGAACTTGAAGCAGTAATGTTTGATTAGTTGAATATATAACTATATGATGATATTCAATGAACTTACTGAAGAGAATCTATTTCTCTATGCCGCTAAACATTATCGCAATCCTCAATTCTCGGATATAGAAGAATTCTATGAGGATTTGAAAAGGTTTAAGTATATTAAGCGATTGCTTAATCGTTATATAGATCAGGGCGAGCTTGCTGAAAGATTGATTCTCAATCATACGATTGTAGTATTTAATTCTTTTGGAATAGAAGCCGCCCTGAGTATATTGGATATAAAGTTAGCTGATAAACACTGGCCAATCATTAAACCCTTTTTAGTTTATTTGAAATACATTAAAGACGATCAGTATACTGGAATAGCGATGAACCAAGAAGTAATTAATGCGCTAAGGAAAATCTAATGGGTGTAATTAAAAGAGCAGCAGATCTAGCTTATACGTTTCGGTTCATACGTATGCTTGTCATGAAATGGGAAAACTGGGACGCCTACAAAGAAGGCGTTATCGATAAAGATGGAAAGCGTATCAAATCTGTTAAGCTTGACACCAGCGAGAAGAAGTCTTCTTACACTCCTTTTATTCGCCTCGCTGCTAACGTTAAACGCCTGCTCAGTAAAATCCCTGGTGGAGGATCTAAACTTGGATCGTTCGCCGCAGCTTTGTATCTCATTAAAGAAAAATACGAACTATCCGACTGTAACGTTGAACAGATCATGCGGAAAGTAGATATTGACACGCTGGATTTTTTAAATGAAGAAAACAAATGGTTTGTTCTTGAGAACAGCCAAATGTCACCCGGCGTTTATAGAGTGAAAGAACCTAAGATTTTAAACTCTACATTTGAAGAAATTGTTATGCCAAAAGACCAGATTAAATTCAATGAAGAAGCATTTCCTATTGGAAACATATTTGGTATAGATGTATATGAAGCAGTACATCTAAAAACAAATCAGACAATATATGTAACAGCTAGCGAGATTTACAAATGAAGAAACAATCAGAAGGACTGTGGGCTAATATCTGGGCTAAACGCCGCGCTGGAAAGAAGATGCGCAAGAAAGGCGAAAAGGGTGCACCAACACCTGATGCAATTAGATCAGCTCAAGGTAAGACCGAAGATACGACAACGGCTAATATTCCTAATCCAGCTAATACCGCAATGGGACCTCGTATTAAATCGATCAATGTCACAGATCGTAGAAGAAAAAAGAGTCAAGTCCCTATGCTGTTAAAACGCTTTAGAAAATACTCAGAAGAAATGGAGACAAATTGATGCTTTCGATATTAGGATCATTGATTGGTTTCGCCTCATCTGCTGTACCTGCGATTACAGATTCGTTTAAGGACAAAGCAGATAAGAAGCATGAAATCGAGAAGATGAAGACAATGGCCGAGCTGAGAGCTCAAGGCTATGATCACGAAATTAAAGTATACGAACAGATGGGTGCAGACAAAGAGCACGATCGTCTGATTCAACATGATATAAGTATTAACAAAGGAACAGGGTTTATCTCTGGATTGCAAAGATCTGTAAGACCTGTGATTACCTATGCTTTCTTTGGGCTATTCGCTACAATTGAAATTACTCTTTTAATGGAAGCACTTGAAAAAGGAACCGATTTTTCTGAAGCAATTCAGTTATTGTGGGATGAAGATACAAAGGCAATCTTTGCTGCAATCATTTCATTCTGGTTTGGTTCAAGAGCTATTGACAAGGCAAGGAAGAAATAATGCAAAAAGAACAAATGAGAGACTTACTACTTACAGCTGCGCGCAAGCATGCAGAAGGCCACATAGATAAACGTATTGCAAACATTGAAGTGTATCTTGCAAATCCAGCTGGCATCGGTGAGCACTCAGATATCATTGAAGCAATTGAGATCGAACTAAAAGCTATGGCTGAATACGACGATCAACTTGAAATGATTCAAAAATATTTTCTATAAAAATGTCATTTAGCGGATGTACATTCTTCGCTAAATGATATATAATACTACCATCAAATAAATTTTATCACAACAACCTCTGTTAGGGGCTGCAATGGCTATTACACTCAATCTTAAGAAAGATGAGCTACTTACTAATTACTCTGTAGGCATGCTCAAAGATTTTTATCTCCGTGATGATGAGAAATCACCACAGCACGGATATGCTCGAGCTGCAGAAGCTTGGGCCACATACGAAGGCGAGACCGACTGGGATCTTGCACAACGTTTATATGATTACGTTTCAAACAAATGGTTTATGTTTGCTTCTCCAGTATTATCAAATGCACCAAGTAAATCACAGCCAGACAAGGGTCTGCCTATTTCGTGTTTTCTTACATATGTTCCTGATTCTTTAGAAGGTTTGATTTCTCATACCTCTGAACTTCGATGGCTATCTGTGTTTGGTGGTGGTGTAGGTGGCCATTGGTCAGATGTACGTACAGTATCTGATAAAGCTCCGGGTCCTATTCCGTTTCTACATACCGTTGATGCTGATATGATTGCGTATCGTCAAGGTAAAACTCGTAAAGGTTCTTATGCTGCGTATATGGATATTTCGCATCCAGACATTGTTGAGTTCTTGAACATGCGTATTCCTACTGGCGATGTACAAAGAAAAGCACTCAACTTGCATAATGCTTTGAACATTACCAATGACTTTATGGAAGCTGTTACTAATAACACAGAATGGGATCTTAAAGATCCAGCAAACGGTGAAGTGGCAGAGACAGTTAATGCTCGTAAACTATGGGAAAGAATTCTTGAAGTACGTTTTCGTACAGGCGAGCCATATCTCAATTTTATTGATACTGCAAATGAATATCTGCCGCAGCCTCTAAAAGATCAAGGGCTAAAGATTCACGGATCAAATCTGTGTAATGAAATCCATCTTCCTACTAATGATGATCGTACAGCTGTTTGTTGTTTGTCGTCTCTAAATCTTGAGCTATACGAAGAGTGGAAGGATACGAATATCATTGAGGATCTTATCACTATGCTTGATAATGTTCTCGAATATTTTATCTGGAATGCACCCGATGCTATTTCAAGAGCTCGTTATTCAGCAGCAAGAGAAAGATCTATTGGTCTTGGCGCTATGGGATTCCATTCGCTGTTGCAATCTCAAGGTGTAGCATGGGAATCAGATCTTGCACGTGAAATCAATGAGGTTGTATTCGCCACTATTAAAGATCGTGCTGTCAAACAATCTAGAGCTTTGGCAAAGACAAGAGGTGAATATCTAGACGGTGAAGGTTCAGGCGAGAGAAATTCTCATTTGCTTGCAATTGCACCTAATGCAAGTTCTGGTATTATTCTTTCAACATCACCGTCTATTGAACCACTCAAAGCAAATGCATATACACACCGTACGCGCGCGGGGTCATTCCTCGTAAAGAACAAGTATTTGGAAGAAGCACTTGAAAGGCATGGTATAAACAATGAAAGTATATGGACGTCTATCATCACAAAGAAAGGCTCTGTACAACATTTACCGGAGCTTACAGAACAGGAAAAGGCGGTGTTCAAAACTGCACAAGAGCTCGACCAAAACTGGGTTGTCACACACGCAGCAGACAGACAAAAATATATCTGCCAAGGACAATCAGTCAACCTCTTCTTCCCGTCTGGAGCAGAAAAATCATATGTCAATAGCGTGCATATCAAAGCTTGGAGAGATGGGCTAAAAGGTCTATACTATCTTCGTACCGAGTCAAAACAAAGAGCTGAAACAGTATCCGATAAAGTAGAACGTCATGTTTTACAAGAAGATACTCGTTCTATTGTGTACGGTAGAGACACATGTCCATACTGTGCTAAATCAAAAGAAGAACTATCACTACGTGGTATTGAGTTTGACTTTATCAATCTAGATGATATTGGTAAAACTGCTGCAGAAGTTACAGGCAGAAAAGTCAAGACTGTACCACAAATTTATATCGAAGGACAATACGTCGGTGGTTATGATGAGCTGATGGCTTATCTTAATTCACCATTAACAATTCAAGAAGGCGATGAATGCCGAGCATGCGAGGGATAACATGGGATTACTAGAAGCATCAAAAACATACAAACCTTTTCTCTATCCATGGGCGGTAGAGTTAACAAAGAAACACGAAGAAATCCACTGGGTAGAAGATGAAGCCGAGCTATCGGAAGATATTCAGGATTGGAGAACAAAACTAACTGAAGACGAAAAAGAATTTATTACTCAAGTTCTTAGGTTGTTTACTCAGTCAGACGTTCAAGTTGGAGAAAACTATTACGAACTATTGATTCCTAAGTTTAAGAACAATGAAGTACGTAATATGCTTGGTTCGTTTGCTAACAGAGAGGCAATCCATCAGAGGGCATATGCTCTATTGAACGATACACTTGGTTTGCCAGATGAAGAGTTTCATGCATTCCTTGAGTATTCGGAGATGGCAGATAAGATCGAGTTTATGTCCGAAGGCAATCCAAATACTCTACAAGGATTGGCACTTATCAAAGCACAGTCGGTGTTTAATGAAGGTATGTCACTCTTTTCATCGTTCGTAATGCTGCTTAACTTCCAGCGGTTCGGTAAGATGAAGGGTATGGGTACAATCGTAGAATGGTCTATTCGCGATGAGTCAATGCACGTACAAGGCATTGCTAAACTCTTCCGCGAGTTCTGCGATGAGCATCCACGGATTGTCAATGATGAGCTTAAGTCTAAGATCTATGAGATGGCGAAGAATGCAGTAAAGCTTGAAGATGCATTTATTAAGCTAGCTTATAATGGCAGTGAAGAAATGCAAGGCCTGCATAAACAAGAAGTTCGTGACTATATTCGTCACATTGCGGATCGCCGGTTGTTGCAACTAGGAATGAAACCTATCTTTAAGCAAAAGGATAATCCACTGCCTTGGTTGGATTGGGTACTCAATGGTGCATCTCATGATAACTTCTTTGAGAAGCGTGTAACCGAATATTCAGTCAACGGTATGGAAGGTGACTGGGGCTGGGACAAGGTAGCATAATGGAGTTTAAGATCGAATGCGAAGAGTGTGAGGAAACAACTTACATTACAGCTGATGATTCTCCAGAATTTTGTCCGATGTGTGGTAGGCGATGTATTGCTGAGGCTACACGAGAAGAAGATTGGATTAAGGACGAATATGATGAATAAATATTCGTATGTGGACATATGAAAACAAACCTTTTGACGAAGCCCCCGATGAATATCAGGGCTTCGTTTATCTCATCACAGAGCTGGATACAGGTAAGAAGTATATCGGTAAAAAGAACTTCTGGCGGCCTAAGACATTACCAAAGAATTCAAAAAGAAATAGAAGAGTACGAACGAGAGTTGAATCCGACTGGAGAGACTATTACGGATCCAGCAAGGAAGTGCAACAACTTGTCGAAGACAAAGGAAGAGAAAACTATTCCAGAGAAATCTTACACCTTTGCAAGTCTAAGGGATCTATGTCGTACTATGAAGCAAAAATTCAGTTTCAATGTGATGTCCTCCTGAGTGATGAATACTATAATGAATTTATCGGTTGCAAGATACATTCAAAACACTTGAAATTATAAATAAAAATAGAGGTGATGATGGCAACACTAATGGTACATGAAGTTATTGGCCAAGCTGAAAAAGCAAAGTCAAAAAAAGATAAAATAGAAATTCTTAAGAAAAACGAATCATGGGCTCTTAAAGATATTTTGAGAGGTACATACGATTCGAAAGTAAAGTGGAACCTGCCGAAGGGAAAGCCACCTTACACTCCAAACGATGGACAGCACAATGCTCCGTCAAATCTCTTAAAAAGAAATGTAGATTTCAAATACTTTGTCGAAGGAGGTCCTGGCGCAGAGCTACCTTCCTATAAGCGAGAAAGTATTTTCGTCGGTTTGATTGAAGCAGTCGCGCCTGAAGATGCACTGCTGGTTATATCTATGATAAACAAGGAGCCCCTTAAAGGTCTTACTCGTAAAGTCGTAGAGGAAGCATTTCCGGGGCTATTACAAGACAACCCTTAACCGGAGAATATAAATGACAGCGATTCAGCTCGAAAGACTCAAACAAGATTCAATGGAACTCGAAACATATGCAGAGAAACTCAAGAAAAAGGGGTTGATCGATAGAATGAAGAAAGTTCTACAGAAACGAGCGTTTTTAGATAGGAGGATTGCTGAAGTCACATATTAATAAAAAAAACGGTGTACATTTCCCTTGAAATTTGGTATAATATATCTAATGCTAAATTTCAAGGGTTTTTTACTATGAATCTATTTGTACTATCACTCGATCCAGTCGAAGCTGCGCAAATGCAATGCGACAAGCATGTACCTAAAATGATTGTCGAATCTGGTCAAATGCTATCAACCGCCCACCGCATGCTTGACGGTCAACTAACTAAACGTCCATCAAAGTCTGGTAAGACTATGGTCAAGTACTGGGATCTATATCTCGGTGCCGATGATCTCGAAGCCGAGTTACTATACTACAAGGCTGTACACACTGGTCATCCATGTACTGTATGGACTATGGAGTCTACTTCCAACTATCGGTGGCACTGGGAACATATGAAAGCACTCTGTGACGAGTATACATATAGATATAGTACAGAGAAAGATCCATACAAAACTCATAAGACACAACGAGAATTGTTATGGCCGCTACAATCACCACCGCGTAATATACCCGAAGGACCAATGACACCATTCAAGCTAGCCATGAAATCAAATCCAGAATGCATTGCACTTAAAGATCCAGTCAAAGCTTATCGTGCATTCTACCAAACTAAACAGGCTCGTTTTAAAATGGTATGGACCAAACGCGAACAACCAGAATGGTTTATGCATGCCTAAGTATACTTTAAAAGATATAAAGACTCAAGAAGAATGGGATGTAATGTGTTCTTATGAACAGCTACAGGTTATTCTTGATGAGACACCAAATGCAAAACAAGTCTTGAAATTTCCAGCAATGGTGACTCAATCAGGCAGTACACTCTCTAAGACAAGCAGCGATTGGAGAGACCATTTGAAGAGAATTGATAAGGCTGCAGGAAAAGATAGCAAGGTACACACGTGACAAGTTCTAAAGTAAGACATGAAGATCTTCTAGAATTCGACCCTATTACTGTAAATCAAAAGAAAGCTTTTGATCTATGGGATG
>NYWG01000170.1 GCA_002684915.1 Verrucomicrobiales bacterium | reverse complement strand
CGATATGACGTGCAATTCCGAGCGGCAGGAATCTTACATAATGCAGGAGTAAAAGTTATTTTCAGCGAAGGTCTTACTCGCTTTGCTGCCACTAATGTTCGCAATATTCCCTACTCTGCAGCACAAAGTGCAGCTCACGGACTACCCAAAGAAATCGCTCATAAAGGAATTACTCTATACGCCGCTGAAGCACTAGGCGTAGCTGACCAACTTGGATCCATAGAACCAGGAAAAGAGGCTACATTTTTTAGTGCGAATGGAGATATTCTTGAAATAACTACACAGGTTAAACATATGTGGATTAAAGGTGAAAAAGTTGATCTTTCTAGTCGTCATACTCGACTTTTTAAGAAATACAAAAACCGACCAAAACCCGAAAATCAAAAAAAAGATAGTTATCCAATAGTTCACAGCATACCTCCACACCTTAACCTGCCTAATTTTTATAAAAAAAGCACCTCTGTGGCCGGACTACCTATTGTCTCATCAGAGAACGTTTCAGATTTTGCACTAAAAGAAGCAGCCTACCTAGTTGAGAAAATGATCGGGCATCGAAAAGATATTATAAACAATATGATAAAACGAAAATGCAGGCTTGTTGTTATGGGACACAATGAATTTACCACTCAGATTCCGGAATACAGTCACTTTGAACCGGCAAAGTTCTGGGATAGACGAGCTCGTGGCTTTGGGTCAGACAGAGATGATCCGGTAATAAGTTGCGCAGAAGAAAATCTTTTGTGTTACCCAGGCGATCCATACAACACAGAAAGTATTATGATACACGAGTTCGCACATGCCATACATTTGAACGGAATATTTGATGTTGATACAACTTTCGATAGTCGGCTCAAAAAAACATATGAAAAAGCTATGAATAAAGGCCTATGGAAAGAAAAATATGCCTCTAATAACCACTATGAATACTGGGCCGAAGGAGTTCAGAGCTGGTTTGATACAAATAGGCCACCAGATCACGACCATAATCATGTAGATACCCGCGAAGAGTTAAAAGCCTACGACTCGGAATTAGCCAATCTTGTAAAGGAAATCTTCGGCGAATCTACTTGGCGTTATCAGCGCCCATCTCAGCGAAAGACAAGAGAACATCTAGACAACTTCAATACATTGAAATCACCAACTTTCAAATGGCCAAAAGATATTAACGAATTTTATCTTAAATATATAAAAGAACAGTCAAGAAAAAATAGAACTAATAATAAAAGCTAAACAGTCATTAATTTAATCTTTCCACTCTGGTATTGGGCCTAAAAAAACTTCCCTCTTCGTTTTCGAGCTATAAACTCCGCGGCGCATGTCCAAGGAGCCAACTCAAAGTAAATACATTAAAGTTGAAGAATCTTCTATTCACGGAACTGGAGTATTCGCCCGTATTAATATTCCAAAAGGAAAAAAAGTAATTGAATACATAGGTGAAAAAATCACTAAAAAAGAATCTGAAAAACGAAGCGTTAGTTTAATTGAAAAAAATCAAGGCAGTCTCACCGACGGCGCAGTATATATATTCGAACTTAACAAAAAACACGATATCGACGGCAATGTTAAGGAGAATACTGCTAGATTTATTAACCACTCATGCAAACCTAACTGTGAACCCGAAGTTATAAAAAATCGCATATGGCTTCTATCCACCCGTAAAATTAAAAAAGGAGAAGAACTTAGCTATAATTATGGATTCGACCTTGAAAGTTACGAGGACCACATATGTCGTTGTGGATCCAAAAAATGTGTTGGATTTATCACATCAGAGGAAAATTGGCCTAAACTGAAAAAACTCGTTTCTAAAAAAAAGAAGCAGGACAAGAAGGATAAAAAGAAATCCAAAATTTAACGATACAATGAAGCAGTTTAATACCCTCCCTGTAAAGCTTGCTGTAATTTCTGGCCAAATATCGGCATATCAGCCTCTGGAGGCTGATACCCTTCACTGGGAGGAACTAAACCAGGTCTGCCAAATTGATCAACATACCAATCACAAGTCTTACCATCTGAAAATGTCACAGAACCACTAGCCATCATTCCTGGCTTTGTGATCGAGGACACACTAATTGATACATTCCCTGCCTCACTTGGGGTATCATCGTTTTGATCGTTGTTCTCCGCAGTCTGAGAATCGCTCCCCAAAGGGTCATCCGGTGCGGGAAATGGATTATCAGGAGTAACCTCCAACTGTTCAGCTTCATTAGGCTCATCAATCTTCGTATCTTCAACCGGTTCCTCTAAATCTTTAGGAACCAGTTTTAAGTCTCCAACAAGAAACCTAACATCCATATAAGTCATGCTGATATTGAAGTCAGATTCTAGTTTGCCCTGGATTTCTGAGAGGTCTAAACCCTCTTCAATCCAACCTGTAACGATTTTCTTTTGCTGATCGTCTAATTGCATGAGTACTCCTAAAGCAAACATCCAAATTGTTTACCGGAACACCTTTGCTAACCGCTTAACTCAAAAGAAACAAGCCATAAACATCTTTCAAAACAAAACGTGATTGAATCAATTTTGTTAGCACCATAGGCTCTTTCTGTTTTATGAAGAAAGAGTTTTTAATATTCCTAACTTTGATTGCTATATTGATTCCTAGCTGCGCAAGCACTCAACTTGAGCCAATAGAAACCAATAAAACCAATGTAAAAACCCCATCGATTTCTATTCATCAGGCAGCCTATAAAGGAGACGCAGAAACAATCATCCAACATTATAAATCAGGAACAAATATAGACCTTAAAAACCAATGGAATGCCACTCCCCTCCATTATGCCGCACGATCAGGAAAACTAGATTCCGTAAAAACTCTCATTTCCAAAGGCGCAAATGTTAATGCTAAAAACAACAACAATGTTACCCCTCTTCACTTTGCAGCAAGCGGAGGCAGCCCAGAAATTTCATTACTGCTTCTTAAGAATAAGGCAAACGTTAACGAACAGGATTCAGAAGGCTTAACCCCAATCCATCGAGCAGCTCAAACCGGGCAAATTGATATAATAGAAATGCTCATTAAGAACGGTGCTGATGTGAACACAAAAAACGGAGCCGGCCTAACACCACTTGAACTGGCAGAACCGGCAACGGCAAAGTTATTAAAAAAATATGGAGCGAAATCAGCCGTTAAGTTGGGATTACTATCTGAAGATGCCGCTAAAGGAAACATCGACGCAATCAATCAACATCTTTCTTCCGGCTCCGATGTAAATGGAAAAGACTCCCTAGGGAGAACCCCTCTTTACAGGGCTGCTTACAACGGCCATGAACAGGTTGTAAAACTACTGCTCAATAATAAAGCTGATGTGAATATCTCGGATGAAAACGGATGGAGTGCTCTTCACGGAGCATCGTATAAAGGGCACTCTGTTATTGTTGCCGCTTTGATCTCTTGGAAAGCAAACGTTAACTCCAAGGATATTGACGGAGACACTCCGCTTGACTGGGCAAAAGGGAAAACAGAGATTATAAAATTACTAATTAAAAACGGCGCTAAAACTAGTTCCGAGCTGAAATCTACAAAAAAATAAATCCTTAAGTCTGATTTAGCCGCCAGATAAACAACATCACTTTTTCAGCTTGGCTAGCTTACTTTCCAAACGTTTGGCCCTTTGCCCATCCAATACCTGCCATACCGCAAGACCGTTACCAACCAAGTCCCATTCATCAAATTCCCAGTTTACTTTTTTCTTTCGATTAATTTCAAAAATTTGAGGATTATTTTCACCGGCATGACAATTACCGATAATAAAATTACCGTTTTTCAATTCTTGGAGCGCGGTCATCCAGCCAAGCTCAATTTTGGTATCCGGCACTCTATCTTTTATTTCCCAGACTACTTTCTTATCAGCAGTAACTTCAATAACGCTTTTCCCAGAACCTGTAGCAATTAGCGTATTGCCATTTTTAAGTCGAATAGCGCCATAACATCGAGTCTTAACAAGATAATCCCAGACAACCTCTCCATTACGATTATACTCGGTGACAACCCCGGGGTTTTCTGAAGTCACTAGGTAATTTCCCTCCGCGGTGAAACGGGCCCATCTTGTATTTTCACGTCCATCTTTTTTCATTGGAAACTGGTGAACAATTTCACCATTTCTGTTTACCTCAATAATTCTTCCTACACCACTTTCCACAATAGATGTATTACCATTCTTGAGACGAGCGAAAGCATGCACATCAACTCGCTTACCTGCATTCCCATTCATCTCTCCTGAATCGTATGTCCAAACGACCTTTTTACCGAGCGTCACCTCAGTCAACTTAGTCCAACTATCATGATATAATATATTACCGTTAGGCAATAAATGAACGTCATGGTGACCGGCATGCCCTCGCTGAGGCCCAGCTGTCTTGTGCGACCAAAGAACCTTTCCTTTGCCATTTGTAATCGCGAGAATATTCTTACCATAAGACGCACTCACCAGAACCAGACGTTCAGCATTCAATGCCTGAAACGAAAACACGAGGGATACAACAAATAAAAATCGTAATAAAAGTTTCATAGGAAAAAAATAACTGCTTTGCTTCATTGCGTCGAGATTATGGTAACTATCGAGGTTCAATCAATCCTCGATGCCGTCCCCTGCGAACTGTTCCATCGGATGGCCCCCCATCCTTACCCGACATCACATAGTCAAGCGAGAAATTGCTTTTGGAACGCACAAGGAATTCATCGAGCACGGGCGAGTAGGTCTGAACTTCAATCAAGTTCTGATCAGGATGGAACGTCATAATGCGCAGAAAACCGCTTCCAGCCTTGATGTTGGGTGTATCCCAATACCAATAGTCCGCCTGAACTTGGTTCACTGTATTCCCATGTTCACCTTTACTAATCAAAAGGTTCTCCATTGCATGCCCTGAAAGGACCATAAAGATATTCTTGTGCTGACTGACGAACTTCTCCCAAACTGACTTTCCGGAGTTACCCTTAACTTTATAGTGATCAGCACCTGACAACTCACCCTTTTTGCTTGAGAGATAACTGTGCGTCACAACGATTGCCCGACAATCTGAATACGTAGAAACAACCTTGTTCGCCCAAGCAAGAGTTTGGTCCCGAGGTTTGAATTCCAACGCGAGAATCAGAAACTTCATCCCGCCAACTTTTAGGAACAGATAGTAGTTTTCAATTTCTCCTTCTTTATAAAAGTGAAGGCTTTTTTTCTTGCCGAAATGAGATTCATACAAAGGGTTATTCATAAAACGTGACGGAGGGAAATAAGAACCAAAACGACTTCTTCGAGAATGGCTAGTCTCCCTTTGTTCTGACGAGTAACCCATATCATGATTTCCCGAGCACAAGATATAGGGAACATGGTTATCAATCGTCTTAAAAGCGGTATCAGCTATATCCCATTCTTCATCATGTTGTGTTTGGGTAATGTCTCCCACATGAACTGTCATTACTATATTCCTCTTCTTCTTGTTTTCCTTAATCCACTCAGTCTGTTTAAAGAAGCAGAAGCGCTGATCACCAATACTCGGCCAATGCTTCTGTGTCTCCTTATGCCGAACATCAGCGTAGCCTTGCGTATCCGGCAAAACGATCAAAGTAAAAAGCCCGGGTTCTTTTTGAGATGCCTGTTTAACAGAATCAGCCGGCTTTTCAGCAGACATTTTGCCGGCGAAGAAAAGAAGAAAGCAGGCAATAATTGTGTTCATACATCTCGTCTTACTAAAGTATATCCGTGCATGTTTCATAGTATGATTCGAGCCTTCACCATGCTATAAATTGTATTGTATCCCACAGGCGAGGCGTTAGCGAGGCCTCGCTGGGTCGTTTCTGCGATTCGAATTCCTTCATTATAATTGTCCTCATATGTGTTGTACAAAATTAGCCATGACATGTCATATGAAACGAGAACGGTATATCTTACTCAATAAAACAAGTGGTGGGTTTGGGGTGAGGACGAACCTACAGCAAACGGCTTAAAAGGCGATCTTCTACCACCCCAAAAACTGAGACAACTCATAAGGGCTCGGAATTTAATCGTCATATGACGAAAACGACTTTCGATTGGATTTAAGTACAAAACACTCAAATGAGTATAATTTGCCATTCTGCTTTACCAATCTTTGCCACCCACTACCCCACGACTCCTCCGAGGGCACAATAAGACAAGAATAATATAAACATATAGCCCCAAAATTACGCGGGGCAAATTT
>NYWG01000169.1 GCA_002684915.1 Verrucomicrobiales bacterium | reverse complement strand
TTGGGCATCAGAAACCGCGTGAAGTACGTTCATCAAATAGTACGATCAATTCGCCACGTGACCGGGCACCTATTGTCAATGCATGATAACGAGCACCGCAAAGATTGCGTGAACGCCATCCTAACGATGGAATCCTTCATAGCCTTGTCGTTTACGCCGGGTTCTCATTACCCCGAGCTTATGCCGGACTTTCACGTCGCCTTCGATACACTGAAGCAGGCCAAGGGCATAAAGTTGGAGCTTGACGGGAAGCCAACGGATATAGGCACGTGGTTCGCTAAGCCGATAATGAAATACTTTGACCCGCTAGTCTGGGTCGCCTACCAGGAAGTTGTCAAGGAGCCCATGGATTTACAAACTTTGACGATGCTCGTTTGCGACGGCACGCTTCGATCGATTGAGGAACTGAAGAGAGCCTTCATCAAAATTTCGTCAAACTGCGTGTCCTTTTACTCCTCCAGACCCGAAGGTAGGAGCTACATTCAAGCTGCCAAGTTCATCGAGGCTAGCGTCGTCCACGGCGTCAATGGTGGAAGAGGGATGATTGCCTTGAACCACCTGATAGCTAAAGCGGACGCAAAGTATGACGGTAGCATTAAGTACAACCAAAAAGTTGCCGGTGACGTAAACTACAAACTAGTTAAGAGTCCTATGAAGCACCTTTTGGAGACCCTAAGCAGCCAGGTATTTTACTTCAAGCAAACGCGCAAGCAAACCACAACCATGGAACCGTTCATGAACCTAGACGATTGCACGCAAAGAGTCGGGTACACGGAATTGATCGAGGAACCTATATCATTGAAGGAGGTGCATAATAAGGTCAACAGACAATCGTACAAAACGCCGGAAGACTTTGAAGACGACATCATGAAGATCTTCGAGAACTGCATTGTGTACGCGCAAAGTCCGTACGGAATGGCCAACTCAGATGGCGGGCAATACATGGAGCACGGAAAGAATGGCATTAAGGCGTTCAAAAAGTATTACGGTCCATGGTCCAAGAGGGTGAGTAGGTTTAGCAGTGCCAAGGGGAAGCAAAGTTGAGGTCGCAATTGCTTTTCGCGTTCTGACAAGCAACTTCTCGTCCCTGCTCTCTTCCATCCGTGCCCTCAGGTCAACAACGGAGACCCAAAATTTGTCACAAGGACCGCCTCAGCTTCTGCAAATAGCAACAAAAGGGGCAGGACAAGCCCAGGTCCTTCCAATGCAAAGAGGCTCAAGATGTCCACTTCCGTCGGCGGCGCTGGTTCTTCCTCAATCTTTCAATCCTCAGTCCTGCGACTCGACGACGCCGGCAACAGCGGCACTCTGTCACCCATGGACGTGGACGACGCCGAGAAGAATCAATCCGCTGCAGTCCCAGTTGTTGCCGACATATATTCTATCGCGCTTTCCATCAAGGCCCAGTACGAGCTAAGGCCCGTTGACGAACTTCGTCCTTTTGAGAAAAGGTGCCACGAATTCTACAAGGAACTCATGAAGCACGACTGGTTTAACGGAAGGGCGACCAACAGCAGCACTCCACTTCCTGTCTGCTTCACAGTGCCGGTGGTAAAACTTTGGCCCGACGAAGCATTTGTCGAAAGTTACACGTCGAAAATTCGCAACCCAATGGATCTGACTACCGTAGAGTGCAAACTCCTCTCTGTGAAGCAAGAATACTACAAAGTTTCCGATTTCATGAACGACATTATGCTAGTATTCGACAATGCTATGTCTTTCAACGAAGAAGCGATGAAAGAGAAGCAGACCAGTCCCGTCGCTTATTACGGCGCCGCAAGTCACCTTTCCGACTATGTCAGGTACCTTTCTGCCGACAGGTTTTTTGAGGAGGAGGACGGAGATAGAATAGGTTTCGGGACGGTTAAAGAAGTTAGCAACGTCGATAACGATGATGACGACGACGATGGCGATCACGAGGATTATATCGGCAATGACAAAATTGCTGCAGGCAAGAGAGGCGCCAACACAAAGAGAGTTCGATGGAAGTGGGATTTCAGCGAATTGTCGAAGCAACAAATTCGCGAAGAGATGGACAAAATTTTCATGAATGAAAACCCGAAAATCTCGGGCTGGGAGGTAACGCATTCAGCCAAAAAGATGAAAAAAGACGGTGGTCAGACTTGGAGCGAAAAGCAAATTGATAAGATCATCAAGTTTTTCAAATCCAACAAGAATAAAAAGAAAATGTATTTTTTCTTCCTTGGCACCTACCCGGTCGATTACGATACGTACGTAGAGAGGAGGAGCGATATTGCCATTATCGACAACAAGCTTGAAGGGCTGGAATACAAAAGCTTCAAGGACGTGGTGGACGACATGAGGCTCATGTTTGATAACGCCATTCTTTACAACGAAAAGTTTGCAGATAAAAGCCAAGTGAGCAAGCACGTTTACGAAACTGCGCTAGAGATGAAACCCGAGCTGGAGAAGCAAATCGACAACATCAGAAAACACGCAGTTGAGAGGAAGGGTAGGATAGACGTCGAAGCCTTGTACAAGAAGAATCTGAAGAGGGATGCAAAACTGGAAAAGCAGCAAAAAGTTAAGGATGAAGAGGACAGAAAAGAGGAGCAGCAACTACAAAAAAGGGCCCAGTTGATGGAGAAAGTCAGAAAATTGGAAACGAATAGGGTCGCCGACGCAAACAGCCAGGTAGGCAGGGAAATGCTGAGAGAACAGGCTGAGAGAATAGAAGGGATTAAGGTAAAATTGCGCCAGGATATGAAAGAGCAAAAAATGAAGGCGGAACGCGAGAGGCAGCAGCAGATTCAGAATGACGCCGATGCTATGGCGAGGGAACGAAGGGCCGCTGTTGCGCCCGAACGACAACCCAGACTGAAAAAGGTGAACGAGGACATTTTTATGTTGCACGACGAGGAGGCAGAAATTGAAGCCAGGGAAAAAGAGCAGCAAGAAAAGGAGCAGAAGGAGCGAAAAATAAGAGACGAGGTTTACTCGGCGTGGAGGCAGGAGAGGAGGGAGCTAGAATATAGGGTGGAGGGCGCCAATACAAATTTTTTGGACTGGTGCAGGTCAAGGAGAGAAAAGGAGAGCTATGATGGGCCAACTGGACAAGTGAGACACGATGGCTCAGCCGAAGACATGGATGTAGTTGATGGTGCAGGTGGGTGGAAACCAGTGAAATTGTTTGCGCGAGGCGGTGCCAAAAAAAAAAGGCTGCTCGAGGCCGTCCCTGGAATGTAATGCGGACCTTTATAAAAAAAAAAAAATGCTTCAGTTTTCAACTTTTAATAAACTTAAACTTCTTAATTTATATTTTTTTTTAGAAACTGTCCATCAAATACCCTAGATTCGCATATAAAAATCCGTAAAAAAATGAAATACTTAAGTAAAAAAGAAAAGAAAAGAAAAAAATCGCATAAGCCTCAACCACAGGCTCTCCTTCGCAAGACGGACGATCGTCTGCCTTGGAACGTCCTCCCTCCAACCAAACAACCACAAAATAATCGACCACAGAACCTAGCGCAGTTGTTAATTTACATCCATGCTTTCCGGCTCGGCAGGGGTGTCGGCGTCCACTTCAGGCACTGGAGGAGGCACAGCTTCGGCGTCCATATTGTCCTTGCTCGCCTCATCCGCCTCCTTCTTAGATTCTTCGGAAGGCTCAGCTCCCTTCTCCTCCTCAGCCGCCTTCTTTTCCTCCTTGGGAGGCTTTGGCTTCGGCTTGTTCATGATAGGGTTCGCGACACCTTGGATTTCCTTTTGCTTCGCAGAAATCATTTCCAAGGTGAGAACAGGGTCCGAGCTCTGAGCGACATTACCCTGCTTTTCAATCATATCATACAGCCAGTCTTCGGCAGAAGCAATGGCCTTCCTGCATGTGTCTCTCTCATCGTCGGTGATGTGCGCGTACCCCTCATCACTGGATTGCACGAAGGACTTGTAGGTCTCTAGGGCACCCTTGAAAGTATCTACGGCTTGCTGGCGGTGGCCAGCTTCGTATTCCCTCTTTACAATGGGGTCACCCTTCTTCCTGACCTCACTGAGCTTGTCGGCGTAAACGCTTTTGGTCGAGTCAAATCCGTCATCGCTGTAAAGCCAGTCCTCGGCTAGCTCTAGGCTCTTGGGGAAGGACAAAAGCTCTTCTGGCGTGGCGTAATCCTTTAGGGTTCCATAGTCTCCGATTTTGTCTCTCATGTCGTACAAGTAAGACTCTAGCTCGTTTCTCATGGCAGAGGTTTCCCTGGCGACCCTATCCGCGTTACCCATGCGAGCCTCCACTTCGCTCGCGCTGTCCATGGCGTCCTTGCTGTAACGCATGGCGGTGTGGGTCGTGAAGCTAAGGTTTGTCTTCTTGTACTTCTTCTTGGGAGCTTCCTTCACTTCGGCAGTTTCTTCCTCAGGCTTTTTGTCAACCTCCATGTCACCTTCTTTTGCCTCTCCTGCATCAGCCTCCTTGGCGTTGTCGCTCTCCTTAGCCTCTTCGGCGGGCAGCTCCTCCACGGACTGGGCGGACGAAAGGGTTATGACACCAGAAATGTCCTGCTTCACGTTCACTCTAATCTTGGTGGCGTCTGACACCTTAGGCGCATCGATATCAAAGTGGCAAATGTCAAGGGGCGTTGAGGGGTGGATCATGTGAGAGGGAGATAGGGGAACGTAAGAGGCCTTAACCCTGAAGGGTTGATTCTGCTTCACAGTGACCCTCTTAACAACTCCGAAGTTGCTCCCCCTTTCGAAAACTTCGACGACCTCCTTCTTCCCCTCGTGGTCGTCAAACTCCAGTTGAACGCCATGCAGGGAGCTCTCAACTATATCGTACGGCTTGACTTTGAACCTCGAGGACAGGATGGCCGACTGGAGGGCGCAACCTCGGGCCACCGCTTCGTCGGCATTCATGGTCGTGGACAGACCAAAGTTAGTGGACGACGCGTCCAATTTGAGAATTTTGGACAAGTTCCTCTTGACACAGCCCACCCTCGTCCCTCCGCCAACGAGCTCAAAGGAAGAGAAGTCCGCCCTGCTTATTCCGTTCTTTTCGGCGTCTTCAAACATGCGATTTATAGGGTTCGCAAGCCTATCGATGAGGGGCTGAACCATTTCTTCAAAGTCGGCGGCGGTGAGGGTGCAGTTAAAATCGTACTCGTCGACGAGGCACTCAATGTTGAGGTTTGCCTCCTTCACTCCAGCCGGAGACAAGGTCTTCTTGGCCTTTTCTGACGCAAGCAGAAGCTTGTGCCAGCTCTTGGGAATTTCCTTCGGATCGTGGGCGTTCTTGTACTTTGCGCAGAACTTGTCGCGGGCCCAGTTGGCAATGGCAGCATCGAAGTCCCTCCCCCCCAAGCAGCTGTCAGAGTACGTGGCTAGCGTGGTAAGCTTCTGAGGAGTGTAAGAGACCGCAGAAGCAGTGTAACCGGTGGCGCCCATGTCGATAAATACGACGTTGGTGGGCTTGTCAGGAGCGAACTCCTTCTTGGCGTCCTTGAAAATGCCGTAGGCGAGCGCGGAAGCCGTCGTCTCGTGCATGAGCTTGAGGCAATTGATACCGGCCAACTGGCAAGAGTCCAAGAAGCTCCTCTTCTGACTATCGGTGTACCAGGCTGGCACGCAAACGACCCAGTCCAACGCCGCCTGGCCCTTGTTGGCCTCCTTGGCAATGTCAGCCATGTGTCTCAGCATCATGTTGGTGGCCAGCTCAATGCTCACAGTCATCTGCTCGCCCTCGTACATGACCTGCACGGCCACGCCTCCGTTGGCAGGGTTCTCAACGCAAGTGAAGGGCAGGTACTCCATCTCCCTCTTCACCTGGTCGTCCGAGAACTTCAGGCCAAGCAACCGCTTCATTCCCACCACCGTGTTCTTCAGGTTGCTGCTCAAGGAGGCGCTTGCAGCCTCACCGCACGCCCTAACCTTGCCGTGGAACGCCGCCATGTTCGGGTTTATGCGGTTAGAGTTGCCGTTGAGGACAACATCAACGCCACCCCTGCCAGCTGTCGCTAGCACAACGTTGGCGTTACCAAAGTCGAGACCAACTACGCTCATTCCAAGAATGGGAAAATGAAAATGAAATTAAAATTTTTTTGTTTGTCATA
>NYWG01000168.1 GCA_002684915.1 Verrucomicrobiales bacterium | reverse complement strand
TTTTTTTTGAAATAAAGTTTTATTCGAAGAGATGAATTACATTACTTTCACTATGGAGTGGTAGCGCGCCGGATCTGTATTATAATGATGGAACTACAACAAGTCAAGATGAAGGATCACTAGCAGAGCAATATTGTATTTACAAGGTGTCCACTGTAGGTACAGAACAGTCAATATTGCAATATTATTGGTCAATATTGCAATATTGTACAAGGTGTCCACTGTAGGTACAGAACGGTCTCAGATCAGCAGCGGCGCTCACTCCAATTCTCAGCGCTGGCTCTAGAGTATCAGTTTTCTCTTCATCGGCAACTTAAGAACTACAACACCACAAAATTTTAGTTATTCGGTCGTTTTGGGTGAAAGCGTAATTAAAATTGGGTCTTAACAGAGCAACAAAATATCATCGCCTTGGTAAAAGTTAACAGCAGCAGAATTCTAAGTCTAAGATCTCAATTTATCACAGGAATGTTCCGGCCACACATCGGAGCCCCCACTCCTCTGTGGCGGAAGCAACAAGCACTTATTGCCTGATGACACTGTCTCCTCACACACCCTCAGTCCGTGGCGGATCCCCCCCGTTTGTGCTCAGGGAGGCCACATCGAGCGGGTGGGGTTGGCCTACATGGGCCACTGGAAGGTCCTCGATCGGCTTCGCAAGGAGAGCTTCCAGCTTCGTTGGGTGCTCTGTACCGCCGTTTGGTTTGCACACCGAAAGATTTAGTCCTTCGTCCATCTGGTGTTCGCTCTCATTCTCTTTCATCAGACGCTCCTTCTTCTTCTCCCGCAAGAGGACACGTTCTTCGCTTGTCAGCCCTCTTCGGAAGTCATCCTCAGAACCTTCTCCAACATCACTATTGCTGTCGTCATGGTTTTCAGGGCCTTTGTTTTCTGCGCCGTGCTCCGATCCGCTGCGGGCCTTCTCAGACTCCTTCTTCTCCTGTAGAGCGGCAGCTACTGTTCCTGGCTTTGGCTTGGCAGTAGTGTTTCCTTTTGAGCTGGGCAGTGGAGTGCCAGAGCTGCTTCCAATCCCATTGGACATGGGAGCAGCAGAGCTCATGGGAGGCATCATTCCCATGGAGTACATGGCCATCAGGTTGGGATCACTTAACATCTTGGGGTCGATGCCCATGCTGGCAAGTACCTTTGGGTCCATACCCATCATGCTCATCATCTTGGGATCCGGTGCTCCTTTTGGATCCAATCCCATGCTTGCTAGCATCTTGGGATCCATGCCTGCCAGCATCTTGGGGTCCATGCCCATCATACTCATCATCTTGGGGTCAATTGCAGGCATTGATTTGGCAACATTCTTGGGGTCCATGGCAGCGGCTAGAGATTTAGGATCTAATCCCATCTGCGCCATGAGGTTGGGATCACTTAGCATCTTGGGGTCAAGTCCCATGCTTGCAAGCACCTTTGGGTCCATTCCCATCATGCTCAATAACTTGGGATCAGGAGCTCCTTTGGGGTCCAATCCCATGCTTGCCAGCATCTTGGGATCCATGCCAGCAAGCATCTTTGGGTCCATACCCATCATGCTCATCATCTTGGGGTCAACCGCTGCAGGCATTGATTTGGCAACATTCTTTGGATCCAAAGCAGCAGCCAGAGTCTTAGGATCCAGTCCCATCTGTGCAAGAACTTTAGGATCCATCCCCTTGATCATGTTAGGGTCGATCCCTGCAGCTGCTAGCATCTTTGGGTCCATGCCAGCCACCAGGTCTGCCGACTTAGAAGATGAACTCGGCGGTGGGAAGGCTTTGGGATCCAATTGAGATAGCATCTTGGCATCAATTCCATAGGAGGCTAGCACCTTTGGGTCCATTCCTGCCAGCATCTTCATATCTAGGCCAGCCATAGCGAGCAGTTTGGGATCCATAGGACCCATGGCACTGGAGGTGGAGGGCATCTGAGCAGAACTTGTTGGTGTCTTGGCATCCATTCCCAGGGACTTCAGGTCGATTCCCATTGATTGGAGAAGCTTTGGATCCATACCCTTCAGCATGTTGGGATCCAGTCCAAGCAATTTGGGATCGATGCCAGCGAAAGCCTTCTGGTCAGCTCCCATGCTCTTGGGATCAAACCATTTTGGGTCCAAACCGTATGCTTGAAGCATTTTCGGGTCCATGCTTTGGAGCATTTTTGGATCAATACCATACATGGAGGCCATCATTGCCTGCATGGTTTTTGGGTCCATCCCTTGGAGCACCTTGGGATCCACTCCAGGGAACATTTTTGGGTCGAGACCGGAGAAAGTTGTGTTTGTGGTAGATTTACTGTTTGTACTTGATTTCTTCCCGTTCGATTTTCCATCAGACTTGCCATCAGACGCCAGCAAACTCTTGACAATGTTGGGGTCAAGCCCTAAGCTCTTCAAGGCTTTCTCATCAAGACCCTGTAGCATCTTAGGATCCAATCCAAGGAGGCGAGGATCAAGTCCGCTGGAGAAGGAAGAGGGTAGAGACATTTGAGTGGAAGTTGCACTTGTAGGTTGTGTCGAGAAAGAACTGCTGGCATGGGAATTGGCCTTGCTGTTGGCAGTGCTGCTGGAGGTGCCAGAGCTCATTCCAAACATTTTTGGATCAAGACCAAACATTCTTGGATCCATCCCACCGAGGAGCATCTTTGGATCAGACAGCAGTTTTGGATCAAATCCGAGTAACTTGGGGTCCATTCCTGCCAACATCTTGGGATCTAATCCCATGCTGGCTAGCATCTTGTTGTAGTCGTTCATTTGACTGCTTGCTTGTGATGTCTTGGTATCGGGAAGTCCCAACATTTTGGGATCAATGCCCATGCTCTTCAGAATGTTTGGATCCATCTGCGCCAACATCTTGGGATCGAGGCCCATGTTTTTCAGCAGTTGTGAGTCCATTTGTTGCTGCTTGGTTTGGGCTTCAAGCATTTTAGGATCGATGCCTAGGCTGGCAAGCATCTTCGGATCCATTCCTGCTAGCTGTTTTGGGTCGAGCATCTTTGAGAGGAGATTAGGATCGATTCCAGCAGCTTGAAGAAGCTTGGGGTCCATCCCCGCAAGGGCCTTCAGATCCATGCCTCCCATTTGAGCCATCCGCGGATCCATCATACCCAGCATCTTGGGGTCAAGACTACTGAGCATTTTGGGGTCAATTCCAGCTGCCTGCAAGAGCTTTGGATCCATCGAGGCCAGCATCTTCGGATCCAGTCCGAAGAGGGCTGGGTTCATCCCTCCGAACATATTTGCTGTGGACGCAGATGCAGCAGACGATGTTCTTGGTGATGACTGAGAGTGTGATGTCTGTGGAGCCGATGACCGACTTGGCGTGGAGCGTCCATCTCTGGAAGAGGCACTAGCACGAGACGGTGGTCGTGGAGACGGCCCTTCTCTTGGCCTGTGAGATGGGGAGGGAAGGGATTTTGCATCCTTGGAGCTGGGCGAGTGCTTCCCCTTGTTGAACATGTCCATGTTGGCACCTGCACCAGGGTATCCAGGGGGCATCATGCCATACATTGCTGCTAATTGGTGGTTGGGATCCATGGCGGCCATTGCTGCCAAAAGGGTGGAGTTAGGATTCTTAGGATCAAGTCCCAGGCTGGCCAGCACCATTGGGTCAAACTTGGGATTCTTAGGGTCAAGACCCAATGCTGCTGCGGTCATAGGGTCCAGCTTAGGATTCTTAGGGTCCATTCCAAATGCTGCAAGAAGCATGGGATCCAGAGTGGCATTGCCGGCTGCTCCAGGCTTTGCACCCGACTTGCCATCTGCCTTAGAAGTTGCACCACCAGCGGGTTGGGCAAGGGCTGTCAATTTCTTTGGATCAATCCCCATAGCTTGCAGAGTCTTTGGATCCATGGATAGAGCTGCCATCATCATTGGATCCATCTTCATTGGGTTTTTAGGGTCCCCTAGGCCCAACATCGCCGCTGTCATAGGGTCCAGCTTCTTTGGGTCAAGACCATATAGCGTGGCCAGTGATGAGGGGTTCTTGGGGTCGAGAGCTGCCAGAGCAGACATCGGATTCTTGGGGTCGAGGCCAAGACTGGCCATTGAGTTGTAACTGGGACCAACTCCAGGAGAGGAACTCTTTTTTGCGGCTTGAGCATCCAAGTTCGGCCGGCCGGGACCTTTCTTCTTGCTTGGAGTCCCATCTTGTGATCTCACTTCCTCAGCCCACTTGGGATCCACCTCGAACATTGGATTTTCTATCAGCCACTGAGCCAGGCATTTCAGCTTGGGACCCTGTGACCCGCTCATTTTCTTGCCAGTGGACCTGTTGAACACTGTGACGTGCTCCTCTCCAGAAAGTTTGGACATCCACTCCATCCAGCCGCCGGCTGCGCTTGAAGTGGAAGCCGGCCTCTTGGCACTGGTTGCAGTGGAAGAGCTGCCCGGGGTTGTCGGTCGCTCAGGCGTCACACCCATCTGGTCTTGAAGCCATTTCTGCACCTTTGCATCTGCTGGATTTCCACCGAGGGGTCCCAACATCTCTTGTAGTTTTGTCAAGTCAGTGCCTCCGGGAAGGCCAGCTTCCCTCGCATTGCGGAACAGAGTGTCCATGGCACTCTCAGCCTTCTCGGGCACAGAAGCGCCCTTGCCGGCATGCAATCCGGAGAGGAGGTCATCGAGCCTCTTCTTCTTCTTTGATTTATCATCTGCTGGCGCATCGGAGAGCTTGCGCTTTGCCAAACCCAGCTTGTCCAATGCAGACTCCAGCTTTGAAGAGCCCTTTCCCTTCTCACTCTCTGGTGCTGCCGCCTCGGGCCCAGGCCGCCCGCTTGTGTCCGACATAGAATCGTCAGCACTGCTGGCCTTGGCTGAGCTGACCAGGGATGAGGCGGACAGTGGGGTGCCACTGTTCATAGCAGTTCGGACCTTGTTTTTCTCATCGGGATAATCAAGAGGACGACGTCCACGTTTCTTTCTATTGGCTCCGCTGCCATGGGTCAAAACATTGCCATCGTCGAATTGAGACAACTCGCTCATCTCTGACAGAGGCGTGCTGGTGTCCCTGTTGTTCTGGACTGGCTCAGGGGTGGCAGGGCCCGAGTCCGCAGCCACCTCTGACATGAGGAAGTTCGCCGGCACCGGCCACTCCTTCGTCTCGAGGCAGGTCACGATGTGCTGTAGTCGCACGTGCAGCACTGAGTCTTTTGGCCAGCGGACGCTTGCCGCATACGTCTGTGCCATCAGGTCATTGATCATCTCTTGGTCGTAGCCCAGGCCACCGCCTTTGGCGATGGCGGCCTCCATCTGGGCGAGGTTGAGCTGCGGCGCCACGATGGAGGAGCGCTCCACTGCCTTTGCTTTGGCTTTCGCGAGCTCCTCCTTATCAGCTTTGATCTCCTCAGCTGACTTTGCCGGAGCAGTGCCCTCACTCTCAGCCTTCTCAGACTCTGCATCACCATTCTCTTCGGCTGACTCGGCTGCGGAGATGTCACTCTTGCCTGACTTGTTCCGAGACTTTTTGCCATTCTTTGCTTTCCCATTTGTCTCCTGCTCCTTCTTCTCCGCGGTGTCTCCATTCAAATCGGAACTTTTCTTTGTCATGTCCTTTTCGTTCCGCTTTTTCTCCCACTCCTCAAGAGCCTTCTTGTCGGCCAGTGGCTCTCCAGAGAGGGACTTCTTCAGGACGTCCTTGAAGCTGAGCTCGATGTCATTGAGCCAGACTTTGGTTTCCTGCCACAATGCATTGAACGCCCTCGACGTGTTGTCACACTTTTTGAGGAACTTTCGGAACGTAGACGGAGCGCGACCGACAACCCTTTTACCGCCAGTTGTCATGTAGATGAGCATAAAAGCCTGCAACGCCTTTTTCATTTCCTTTTCTGGGATCATCCCGTCAACAGGGACTTCAACCAAAC
>NYWG01000167.1 GCA_002684915.1 Verrucomicrobiales bacterium | reverse complement strand
GATTTAGCAGGTGACACAGGAACAGATACATACAACACTTCCGAAACATTAACTTTTGCTGGTGGTTCTGGAATGAATGCAGTTGTTACCGATAACAATGTAGAAATTCAAGCAACAGCATTAACAAATGCTAACCTATCAGGTAGTGCAGCTATATCAAATGCAAATTTAGAAAATCCTACTACAACATTAGGATCATCAACATTAACTTTAGGCGCTACGCAAACAGACGTTGCAGGATTAACGTCAATAGTAATAGATGACATTACAATAGATGGTCAATCTATTACTACAACTGCTGCTAATAAAAATATTAATATAACACCACACGGAACTGGTACAATTATAGTACCTAGTGGTTACGAAGATAGAGCTGGTTTCCAAAACCAATCTCTTGCCAACAAAGCATACGTTGACCAAGTTGCTCAAGGTTTAGATACTAAACCTTCTTGTAGATTAGGTACAACTGCTAATTTATCAGCAACTTATAATAACGGAACTGCTGGTGTTGGTGCAACTTTAACTGCTTCATCAAATGGTGCATTATCACTTGATGGAACAACTCCAAGTGTTGCAGATAGAATTTTAGTAAAAGACCAAACAGCAGCTGCTCAAAACGGAATTTACGTGGTGACAACTGTTGGTAATGGTTCAACTGCTTTTGTATTAACAAGAGCAACTCCAGAAGACCAACCAGCAGAATTATCTGGTGGTGCTTTCGTATTTGTAGAAGAAGGAACTGCTAATGCTAACAATGGTTATACTTTTACACACACAGGTGCTCCAACATTTGGAACAACAGATTTAGATGTAGCACAATTTTCTGGTGCAGGTCAAATTACTGCTGGTGCAGCTTTAACAAAATCAGGCAATACAATAGATGTTGCTGTTGATGGTTCTTCTGTAGAAGTAAGTGGAGACGCATTAAGAGTTAAAGCATTAGGAATTACAAGTGCTATGTTAGCAGGAAGTATTGCAAGTGATAAACTTGCTGATCCTTTATATTTTAAAGATGAAACATCAACTGCTGGTCAAGTTAGAGTTGGTGGAACTTTAGAGTTTCTTGCTGGAGAAGGTATCAATACTATTGCAAGTGGTAATACATTACAAATAGTTGGTGAATTAGCAAGTACATCAAACATAGGAGTAGCTTCATTTAATTCAACAAACTTTACAGTTACCTCTGGTGACGTAGAAGTTTCTACAGTTGATGGAGGAACTTTCTAATGAATCTTTGGAAGAAGATTAAATGGTTTTTTGTTTCAGGCGCTCCTTCTATAAAAAAACCAGAAACTATATCATTAAAAGAATTACAATCAAGAACAAAAAAACAATTAGAATCCATTGGTAGAAAAATGGGTATTGAATTAGACAGACGATTAACAAAAAGTAAACTAATAAACAAAATTAA
Organism: Verrucomicrobiales bacterium; assembly: GCA_002684915.1. Lineage (GTDB taxonomy): Bacteria > Verrucomicrobiota > Verrucomicrobiia > Limisphaerales > UBA1096 > UBA1096. The sequence continues at coordinate 15,577 of NYWG01000167.1, read as the reverse complement.
ATTTAGAGCAAGAATGAAGAGTAAGAAAAGATAATGGCAACAAAGATTAAACCTTACCGTACAGAAGTAGCAACTAGAATTCCATCAGCTGGTAATATGGATGTTGGAGAGTTAGCTATGAATATTCAAGATGGTAAGTTTTTTACAAAAACAACATCAGGATTAATCAAAGAGTTAGGAGGTGCAGGTTCTGTATCTCTACAAGATGTTACCGCTAATAATGCTATAACTGACCAAAATATAACTATGAATGGAAGTCATTTTATATTTGAAGGTAATTTAGAGAACGCTTTTGAAACAATCCTACAGGTTGAAGAACCTACAGCTGATAATGTTTTGAAATTGCCTAATTCATCAGGTACAATAGGTACCCAAGATGACGCTTTAGCTTATTCTGTTGTATTCGGTTCGTAGGATAATATATGGCAAGTACATTTAAAAATGCGGGATTAACTGTTCCAACGACAGATTCGTCTGCTGGAAACTTATATACAGCAGGAGGTTCTGAAACTGCTGTAATTCACGCTGTATATCTATCAAATGCTAGTGAGTCAAACGCAGCTAAGGTAACTGTTAAGGTTACTGTAGATGGTGGATCAACGTTTTATCACGTAGGAAAGAATTTGGAAGTCCCTGCAAACAACACATTAACACTGGACAAACCGATAAATTTAGAGAACAATGACATATTGAGAGTTGTCGCTGATCCTTCTCCTGATTCCTCTTCTGTACAAGTTGAGGCAGTAGCAAGTATCTTGGCAATCACATAAAAATGTTATATAAATATAATAAGAGAGTATTTAAAAATTATAAATAGTATTAACTTTAAGAGAGATAAAGGAAAATGGCATTACTAGTATCAAGCACTTCAACTACCGTTAGGGATCCTTCCCACGATAGTTTTAGCGACCAAAAGTCAAGTGTATTTGTAGATAGTACTAGTGAATATGCTATACACGCTTTAACAAAAAAAGATGATGGTCTTCTTTATTACACTAAAGTTAAACTAAATAGTAATGAAGAGATTCAAATGAGTGATGGTTCTGGACCTGCATTTTCTGGTTTACAAGATATGGTTCAAAATCAATTAGCAGATGGAACAGATGTGAATTCTAGTGCGCCAGGAATTTCAGAAACTGGATTGGCTAGTACAGATAATAACAAAGGTAATAGAGAGTGGGCACAACATACTTTTAAAATGGACAAGTATCAATATTTTTTAAATGACAATGGTTTCCTCGTAATGCGATTTAAAGGTACTGATTACTCTTGGGCAAACGCACAGGATGGTGCTACAAAAAATTGGAAAAAAGCATAGAGGATAACAAATGGCAGATTTCGTATTAGGTAGAATAAAATTTAAATGGAGAGGCGATTGGGTAGCTTCAACAGCTTACATTGTTGACGATATCGTTAAATACGGTGCAAACACATACGTTTGTGTACTTAATCACACTTCTGATTCTACAACAGCAGGTTTCTATACAGACTTAACAGCAACAAAATGGAATCTTCATACAGAAGGTTTAGCATTTAAAGGCAATTGGGCAGCTACTACACACTATAAATTAAATGATTTAGTTGCTTACGGTTCTACTCAATACAGATGTACAACTCAACATACATCAACATCAACTTTCGATTCAACAAAATTCGTAGTATACGCTGAAGGATTACAATTTGAAGATTCTTACAATTCTGGAACAAGTTACCAAAAAGGTGACGTTGTAACCTACGGAGGATATTCATACGTTGCTGTAGCAACTACAGTTCAAGGTGTAACCCCATTAGGAAGTACTTCTGAATGGGACTTATTAAATCCTGGTTTTCAAGCAGTTGGAGATTATGATGACGCAACAGTATATAAAACTGGAGATACAGTAGTATTTGGTGGTTGGTCTTTTGTTGCAACTGCTAACACAACAGCAGGAACAAAACCTACTAACGCAACTTATTGGAAAAAACTTGTAGAAGGATTTACTTGGAAAGGTAACTACAATTCTGGAACAACTTATTTTAAAGGAGATACTGTAGAGTATTCTGCTTCTGCTTATGTATCAGTCGCTGACACAAACGCAGGTATAACTCCAGGATCAGACGCTTCTAAATGGCAGATGATGTCGCAAGGAGATACTGGTGGAGTTTTAACTACTAGAGGTGATTTATTATACAGGGACGCAACGCAATCAAACAGATTGCCTGTTGGTGTTGCTGGTGCTTATCTTACAACTGATGGAACAGATGTTAAGTGGTCAACTTCTGAAGCTAAATCTTCTCACTTTGTATCGGTAACTGGATCAGATTCAAACCCAGGTACAGCTGCATTACCATTTAAAACACTTAATTACGCATTATCACATACTACAACAGGTGACTGTTTAGCATTTAAAGATATTTCAGGTGGTACTGGTGGAACACCAGGTACTTTTGATGTATCATCAACTGGTTCATCTGGTTCTGGTACAACAGTTTCAGCAAGAATTACAACAGATGGTTCATCTACACCTACAATTATTATTACAAACGGTGGTAAAAATCACGCCGAAGAAGATACTATTACGTTTGCAGGAGTTGGTTCGCCATCTGCTTCAAGTGCAATAACAGCTAAAGTTGCTATCGCTTCTGTTGGTGACGTTATCAACATTAAGAACGGTGTATACAAAGAAAATTTACCATTAAGAGTTCCTGAAGGAGTAACCATACAAGGTGAATCATTAAGAGGTGTTAAAGTAATGCCTAATTATGTTGCAACACCTGTATCATATGAGGTAACGGTTACATCTTCAACACAATTTACAGTTCAATTAGGACCTTCTACTTTAGCACATACATATGTGTCTGGTGGTACGGTAACTAGAACAGATAGCGTAGTAAGAAATGTTGATGGTGCTACATACGATAATGTTTCTGGACTATTAACACTTTCAACTTCTGAAACTCACGGACTATCTACAGGTAATACTGCTACACTTGCAAATATTAAATTTAGTTGTTTAAGTGGAACTAAAACTTATCCAGTTGCTGGATCATCTTCACAGGTTGCTACTATTGATACTATATCAGGTGGTACTGGTGGAGCAGCTGGAACATACGAATTTTTACATCCTACATCATCAGGTACTGGTGACGGATTAGTTGTTGTTGTTAAAACATTTGGTGATTCAACAACACCTATAGTTAAAGTATATCACGGTGGTTATGGACACGCTGTAAATGATACGTTTACAATTGCTAGTGGATCAATTGGTGGTGCAACAACATTAACTTTTGATTGTGCTACTTTAGAAAATAACAACGCTGCTAATATGTTCTTATTTAACAATAGAACAAATATGAGGCAGTTATCAATTCACAAACTTGACGGTATACCTAAAGCTACAGGAACTGCTTCAATTTCTGGTGGTACAAAAGCAAGAGCTGCTGTTGCTTCTCTTGATCCTGCAGGAAATATTACAGATACATCACCATACATACAAAACTGTACTTCTAAAAACGATAACGCTTGCGGAATACAGATAGACGGAAATATTCATACGTCAGCTACAAGTAATAAATCAATGCTTGCAAATGACTTTACACAAATTAACTCCGATGGTATTGGAGTTCACGCAATTGGTAAAGGACGTGCTGAAACAGTATCAGTCTTTACATACTATTGTGCAATCGCTTACTATGCTTCTGCTGGTGGATTCCTAAGAGCTACAAACTGTTCTTCTTCTTACGGAGAAAAAGGTGCTGTTGCTGATGGTAATACTAGAGATGAAACTGCTAGAGTTGTACAGACTAGAGGAGAGTTATTAGAATGGAATCCTTTAGGATTTACTGCTCCAACATCAAACGCTGATATTTTAGAAACAAACTTACGAATTACAGGTGATACTTCTGGTGCAACTGCTGAAATCTTTAGAGTTAACCAAGGTGCAAAATATATTCACATAGAAAATAGAACAGGCAACTTTACAAAAGGTGAAGTATGTACTGTTATTAAAGCAGATAGTACAACATATCAATTAACACTTGCTGATGATGGTGCAAGTGGAGTTGCTCAAACTGGAATTAAAGGTGCGTTAGTACCTCTTAAATCTTCTGACGCAACATTAGGTAGTGCAAATGTTATCAAAGTTGGAGACAACGTTAACTTTGCTCCTGAAGCTAAATATCCAAATGCTGAAGTACTAATAACTTTAAACAAAGAATTCTTAGGAGACGAAATAGTTGCTTGGTTCCAAACTAACTATGCTTCTGATTACACATCGGAAAGAGGAGTTAGATTTGAAGACCAGATGAAGAAAAACATTGCTTCTGTTGCTGCCGACTTATCTGCTGGTACACATTCAGATACAGTTGAACGTGCAAAAGAATATTGGATAGGAACTACTTCTCAATTGCCAGCTGGAGAGATACCTTTCCACAAAGCAATGAACGAAAGATTAAGAGATATTATTAATACAAATATCTTTACAAACACAACATATACTCTACACCAAACAGGAACTCCTGCTACAACGCAAACTACTAACGCTACAAACGCCGAAGCAGCTGCGACAGCGAGAAATACTAAACTATGGGGTTATATGAACAACATTACAGAAAACGGCTTAACAGCTGCTCCTGCTAATCAGTTCAAAAGAGTATCTGCTGTTACCGAAGAAGATACATCAAACAAATATGCTACAGTTAGACTTGCTTCAATTATAGGAAGTTCAGACGCTGTTGCTCAAAACACAACTACAAATATTACAAGTTTATACTCAAACGTTAGATTAACCGCTCACGACTGGTTGTACATTGGTACTGGTGATTTATATACTACAAACTATCCTGGTACATCAACACAAAACGCAGACTCAGGCGATGAAGTTACCGAGTTGTCAGGAGGTCGTGTTTACTTTACTTCTACTGACCAAAATGGTGACTATAGAGTTGGAGACTTGTTCAAGATTGAACAGGCAACTGGAACTGCTACGTTAAATGCAGACGCCTTTGACCTTTCTGGACTAGTTGAATTACAACTTGGTTCTATTGGTGCTTCAATCGGATCAACAGTAAACGAATTTAGTACAGATGAAACTATGGGTGGAGACAGTAATACTGCCTTACCTACAGAATCAGCTGTAAGAGGATACTTAACAAGAGATAAAATGGGAACTGGCGGAATGGTTCCACCTACTGGTACAACTAACGAAAGACCTACAGGTGTTAACAGATATGCTGGTCAATTAAGATATAACACAACTATAACATCTTGGGAAGGTTATAACGGATCACAATGGAACTCACTTGGTGCTGGTAATCCTTGGGAAAATAAAGATAACGGTGATGACGCAATGACAGCTTTATCTAATGGAAGATATATGGTTGATACATCAACAGCTGCATTTACTATTAATCTACCTGCTTCTCCTCTTATGGGAGATATGGTAAGATTCCTAGACGTATCTGGAACGTTTGATACTAACAACTTAACTGTTGGAAGAAACACTAAAAATATTAACGGCGCAGCTGCAGACTTAACGGTATCTACTGAAAATGCGTCAATTGGACTTGTATATACAGGTGCAACAAAAGGATGGAAATTATTGGAGAATTTCTAATTTTATATATATTATATTAGAAAAACATTATAAATAGGAATAGAGAGAAACAATGGCAACTTTAAAATCACTAGTAGCACAAAACATAGACTTTTACGGATTACAAACAGCTGATACTGATTCTGATTCGAATAAAGAAGTTCTACAAGCAACTTACACAAATGCTGTGGACGACATTTCAGTTTCAACTCATCCTAATGGAACAGATGTTTTTAGAGATACATTAATATCAACACACGGTTTAGTATTCGGTATCAACGCTGATGGCGAATTAACTATAGAAGTTAAATAGAGAGAAACAATGGCAGTACAAACAATTGGTAGAATTAAACAAGTTTTCAAAGGGGCTTATGACGCCTCAACAGCTTATATTGCTGATGATATAGTTTCATATACAGATGGTGCTATACCAGGATATTATATCTGTACAGCAGCTTCAACTGGAAATGCTCCATCAACTAGTGGAACAGTTCACGGTTCTTGGGCAGTACAGTCTAAAGGTCCAGGTGGTTTATTTACAGACATTACTATGGGAGCTGCAAGTTCAAATATTAAAGTAAATACTGGTGCAACTGCTATAGAATTTGGATCAGTTGGTGCTAGTCAAAAACAATTAGTAAAAACTGCTAACTATGTAATTACCAATGATGATTGTGGTGGTTCAAACGAATTAGTTGTATGGTGTAATGCTGTAGGTGGAGATAGAACAATTACTTTACCACCATTAAGTGCTGCTAATTTAGCAAATATGATTATTACAGTTGCTATAGATACAAATACAACGGTAACATCTGGAGTTGGACAATACGAAGTTAAATTAAATCAAGACGCTTCCGATAACTCTGGTGCTGAAATTTGGTCAGGAACTAAACAAGGTGACTTTGTTAGAATGTGCAAAATTGGTGCTGCTTGGCAAGTATTAGACCATAGAGAAACTTATTTTGAACATAGATGGATGAATAGTGACCAATATATTGATGGATATAACCACGAACACTTAACAGCTGGTGGTTGGAACGTATACCAAAACTCTACAAGAAACGGAAAACTAGACGGTAACTCTTGGGGTAATTGCTGGAATACTTCAAATAACGAATTCATTTGCCCATTTGATTGTTGGGCAGATATGAACCTAGACGCTTGTTTCCCAGGTGAAGGAAACGATAACGGATTAACAACTTCTTGGAAAGTAAATGGTACAACTATTTACAGACAGCAAGGAAGACACTCCGATGGAAGAATTTCTGGTCCAGACGGAACTTGTAGAGTTGTTATGCCTTGTTCTGCTACTTGGGATATTGAACCTTGGAACCAAAATATGGACGACAATGGTTGTAATACTTATGGAGGCGCTTCAGGTCAAAGAACACAATTACACATACGTGCTTGGAGGAGGTACTGGTAAGATATGGCATTCGTAAATTTAGGAAGAGTTAAACAAGTATGGAAAGGCGTATATAACGCTGGGACTGCTTATAAAGTAGATGACATTGTACAGTACACAGACGCTGGTACACAAAATACATATATTTGTAAAGTTGCTTCAACAGGTAATGCTCCATCAACTAATGGTACACTTCATTCAAGTTGGGATTTTCAAACGAAAAGTTCCGAAGGTGGAGTTTTTGACAGTTCTTTAACAATAGGAACTGCTGGACAAGCATTAGCAGTAAATGCTGGTGCAACTGCTTTAGAGTGGCAAACTATTACAGGTGGAATGTCAATTCTAGCTAAAACTGCTAACTACACAATTGTAGCAGCAGACGTAGATGGCAAAACAGAAACAGTTGTATCAATTGATGTTTCTGGTGGAAACAAAACAATTACTTTACCTGCTTTATCTGCTATGTCAGCTACTACAGTTTTAACAATTATTGTAAACGTTAGTTCTAGTATAACTTCTGGAATTGCAGATTATAAAGTAGTAGTAAATCAAGACGCTGCTGATAATTCTGGTGCTGAAATTTGGTCAGGAACTGCTAAAGGCGACTTTGTAAGAATGATTAAAATGGGAGCCGCTTGGCAAGTATTAGACAATAGAGAAACGTTTTTTTCAAGACGTTATATGGCGTCTGACCAATACATAGATGGTTATAACCACGAACATTTAACTGCTGGTGGTTGGGTAGTATACCAAAACTCTACAAACTCTGGTACACTTGATGGAAACGATTGGGGTAACTGTTGGAACTCTAGTAATAACGAATTTATTTGTCCATTTGACTGTTGGGTAGACGCAAACTTATCAGCTTCATTTCCTGCAGAAGCAAATGACCACGGTTTAACTGCTTCTTGGAGAATTAACGGACAAGATATGTGGAGACATCAATCAAGAAGTTCAGACGGAAGAGTTTCTGGTCCTGATGGATACATAAGAATTTATCAACCTTGTACTTCAGGTTGGGATATAGAACCTTGGAACCAAAATATGGACGATAATGGATGTACTACTTATGGTGGTCGTTCAGGAGAAGTATGCCAATTGCATATAAGAGCAACAAGGAGATATTCATAATGGCTAGAGATATTGCAGACATAAAAGCAGAATGGGAAAAAGCTAAAAAAGATAATGTTAACAATCCCGCTGGTTTAGGAACTATAATGAAACTTAAATATGAGGTTACTAAAGACCACTCTAGTGAAGAAGCATTATTAAAAGAATTATATGATATGATTAAACAAGTTAGAAGTGCTAATAGGAATTATTTTTCACATAAAACAGTAAAAGTTGATGGAGAAGATAAAGTAGTTAAAAGTTTTCCTTGGGGTGCAGATCCTGAAGGCGGACATCCAGTAATGAAATTGAAAAGTTTAAGAAAGGATGGTAAATAATGGCTAATATAGTAAAATATTATTACGTAAAAGGCAACTCACACGGTTTAAGTCACCAAGATTGGGCAGCTGGATTAGCAAAAATAGGACAAGCAAACGGTGCATTTAACGGAACTGAATCTGATGCTGAAAAAACTTGGAGATTAGTTAAATGGGATACAGACGTTATGCCTTATCCTGGAGAAAAAGATTATTCAACAATAGATGAATCATACAAAAAAGCAAGTTGGGTTAAAGCAAGACAAATTAGAAATGCTTTATTACAAGAAACAGATTACCTTGCTTTATCTGATAATACAATGTCAGCAGATATGACAACTTACAGACAAAATTTAAGAGATTTGCCTGCTACATATCCGAATATAGACGATATAGTATGGCCGACAAAACCGTAAAGAGATAAATAGGAATAGAGAAAAACAATGGCAACACTCAATTTAGCAGCAATTAAACCCACGTGGAGAGGCACATACGACAATTCCACTGCTTATGCAGTAGATGATATAGTCAACTACAATGACGCAGGAAAATTAGGAACGTATATTTGTATTACAGCTTCAACTGGAAATGCTCCTTCAACTGCTGGAACAGTTCACGCAAGTTGGAATCTACAAACTAAACAGTCTACTGTTTGGGACGGAAACCTTGCAATGGGAACTGCTGGACAAGCATTAAAAATTGATAGTACTGCTACAGGTTTTACATTTGGTAGTGCTGGAGAGAATAACAGTATAGTAGCAAAAACTGCTGACTATACAATCACAGCTGGTGATGTAAATGGTAATGCAGAATATATTTTAGGTACATCAGCAAATGCTGAAAATAGAGTAATTACTCTACCTAGTTTAGCAGCGGTTACTGGTAATGTTATTATAACTATATTTTGTAATGCAGACACAACGGTAACATCTGGAGTTGGACAACACGAAGTAAGGGTTAATCAAGACGCTGGAGATAACTCTGGTGCTGAGATTTGGTCTGGTACTGTTAAGTCAGACTTTGTTAGATTATGTAAAGTTGGTGCTGCTTGGCAAGTAATTGACCATAAAGAAAGTTATTGGGAAAAAAGATATATGAATTCTAACCAAACCATAGACGGTTATAACCACGAACACTTAACTGCTGGTGGTTGGGTAGTATATCAAAACTCAACAGGTAATGGAAATATTGACGGTAACTCTTGGGGTAACTGTTGGAATACTTCAAACAATGAATTTATATGTCCGTTTGACTGTTGGGCAGATATGAATATGGCAATCTTTCCAACTGAAGCAAATGACCACGGTTTAACTTGTTCTTGGAGAGTTAATGGTGATACAGTTTATTACCAACATCACAACCAAGACGATAACAGAATTTGCGGTCCAGACGGAACTGTAAGAATTGTACAAACCTGCTCAAGTGGTTGGGACATAGAACCTTGGTCTAAAAATATGGATGACAACGGTTCTCCTACATACGGTGGTTATTCTGGCGCTACAACACAATTATATATCAGAGCTTGGAGAAGATACTCTTAATCAATTAAATTCTGCTTTGTTATAGTTAACTATACTAAATAGTATAGATGGAGATATAATGATATGCTTGACATAAAAGAATTAACTAAAGAAGTTCACACTAACGCTGAAAGACAAGAGTTTGTAAAAACTTTAATGTCTGGATTTATTAATCCAAAACACTACGCAATTTTCCTATACAATCAATTAATTTGCTACTCTACAGTAGAACGATATGCTATTGATAACGGTCTGTTTAAAGATACAGAAGGTTTACAAAGAGCTGAACATATACACTATGATGTAAAAACATTATGGCCTAGCGACAATCCACCACTTATAACACAAAGTACAGCTGATTATTGTAAACACGTTGATAGTATTAAAGAAGATCCACAAAAATTATATTGTCATATTTACGCTAGACATTTAGGTGATTTATCTGGAGGTCAAATGATTAAAAGAAAGACACCAGGACCTAATAGATATTATCAATTTAAAGATGGTCAAGTAAAAGAATGGAAGAACATTGTTAGAGAAAGAATTAATGGATATTTAAATGTATATCAACATACAATAGTTCCTGAAACTAAATTAGTTTTTGAATATGCAACAAGATTATTTGCAGAAATGAAAGAGATAGAACCTTATTTAGATTCATTGATTAGAGTTTTAGAAGGTAAAGGTGGAAGTGGAAGCACTATGCCTGAAGAAAATAAAGCACCATCTAATGTAGGACAAGTAATGACTTCTGAATATATAGAGAAGAATCCTTTAGAACAATGATTTGGGAAAGATTAATAAGATTAGAAAAAGATATTGTAGAAGTATTAAATAGAAGTTTAGTAGAATACAAAGAACCTGGTATGGAAAGATTTAATAAACCAGGTTGGACAAATCGTACTTGGTCAAGTATGAGTATCAGAAGAGCTCACGTAGATGTTGTTGACGCCAGAGAAACTAAAGGTCTTTGGATGGCACATATATGTTTGTTTCCAATGTTAGAAAATGGAGGACCAATTTATGGTTTTGATGTTATTGCAGGTAAGAATAAGGTAACAGGATGCTTTCACGACTTTAGTCCACTATTAAAAAAAGAACATCCATTAACAAGATATTTTATAGAAGAAACTAAATGGTTTAAACCATCAAAAGAAAGAGAATTGCCAGATTGGGCTAAAGCAATCTTTAGTGAAGGTATGATAGCTGCTGGTAATATAACAGAATTTAAAGAATTAAATCAATTATGTGAATTAGCAATAAGTAATTTGAATTCTTACATAGATAAGATAGGACATTATAATAGCGATTCAAAGAAAGAAGATGTAATAAGAGCACAAAATTTCTATTGTGAACACCAACAACAGAATCCACATACCCCTAGAACAATGAAATCACTAGGTTTACCAGAAGAAGATATAAAGTTGTTTTGCGCCGATAATCTCTTTCCGAAGATATAATTATTATTATAAATAGTACTACAGTACTATAGGAAGATTAAATGGCAAAACCAGCAACAAGAGAACAACTAAAACAGTATGCTTTAAGAGCATTAGGAAAACCAGTCATAGAGATAAACGTTGATGATGACCAGTTAGAAGACAGACTGGACGAGGCATTACAATACTTTGCTCAATATCACTATGATGGTGTTAAAAGAACCTATTTAAAATACAAGTATACTCAAGCAGATTACGATAGAATTAACGGTGCAGGTACAGAAGAAACTGCCACTAAAGTCTATGGTGATTCAACTACTGTATCAACTAGTTGGACTGAAAGTAATAGTTATATTATAGTTCCTGAAACTGTATTATCAGTAGTTAATATATTTCCATTTTCAAATAAAGGTAATATGAATCTATTTGATGTTAGATATCAATTAAGATTAAATGACCTATATGACTTCTCATCAACTTCTGTTATTAACTATGATGTTGTATTAAGACATTTAGATTTTTTAGACCACATACTTGTTGGTGAAAAACCTATGAGATTTAATCAACACGATAATAAATTACACATTGATATGGATTGGAAAAATGATTTACAAGTTGGAGAATATATGGTTATAGAATGTTTTAGACAATTAGATCCATCTCAATTTACAGATGTCTATGATGATTTATTTTTAAAGAAATACGTAACCGCTTTGTTTAAAAAACAATGGGGTGCTAACTTATCTAAATTTAATGGTGTTGCAATGATTGGTGGAGTATCTTTAAATGGTGAACAACTTTACTCACAAGCATTAGCAGACATAGAAAATTTAGAACAACGAATAAGGTCACAATACGAATTGAACCCAACGTTTATGATAGGATAATGCTATGCCAATTAATCATTACTTTCAAAGTGGCAGAGGCATAGGAAACGCTGCCGAAAAAAGATTACACGAAGATTTAATAGTAGAAGGTCTTAAAATTTATGGCCAAGATGTTATGTATCTTCCTAGGACTTTAGTTAATAAAGACTTAATACTAGGTGAAGATGTAACCAGTAAATTTGATGACTCTTTTAATATTGAAATGTACTTTGAAACTAATACAGGTTTTGCTGGCGAACAAGAAATCATTAATAAATTTGGATTAGAAATTAGAGATGATACAACACTAGTTGTTGCTAAAAGAAGTTTTGAAAATCTTGTTGCTAATAAAGCAAATTTAATTGCAGTAGGAAGACCAAACGAAGGTGATATAATTTTTGTTCCTTTGATGGGTTCTTTCTTTGAAATATTATTTGTAGAAGACCAAGAGCCATTCTATCAATTAGGAAATTTACCAGTTTATAAATTGAAGGTAACTAGATGGGAGTATGCTAGTGAAAAATTAGATACTGGTTTAGAAGCAATTGACCAACACGAAGACACAAATAGTTTGGATCAATTAAACTTTAAAACAAAATTAGAATATGGACAAGAAGCATTAACTGGTGCAGGTTCAGTACAGTTAGAAAATTACTTTAATACATCAACAGGTCAACCATCTTTCTTAATGAACGAGGATTTTGAATCATCTAATATACAGACACAATCTCCTTATGCAGACAATTTAGATTTAAATTCTGAAGCAGGTTATGATACTGTTTCTACAGCAGATGATATATTAGACTTTACTGAAAGAAATCCATTTGGAGAGGTAGACGAATAATGGAAAGAGATAGACATAAACAATTAACGGAACATACTGCTAAAGTTAATAGAGAAAAAAAAACTTTACAGCTCACGAAAACTTTAAGAACAGAAGTGGAAATAGGTGCAACAGGCACACAAAGATATAGAATTAAAAAAGGACCTAACAAAGGTAAAATATTATAATGTTCGGAACACATTTTTATAATCAAAGTTTAAGAAGACTAACTATAGCGTTTGGTCAGATATTCAATAACATAGTAGTACAAACTAAATCTAGTACAGGTGCGGTCACTAAAAGAATGCGTGTGCCATTAGCATATGCACCTAAAGAAAAGTTTATGACTAGATTAGAACAACAAGCTAATTTAGATAAAGGTAGAACCTTTGCAATTACTTTACCTAGAATGGGATTTGAATTAGTAGGATTAAAATATGATCCTAATAGAAAGTTAAATAAATTACAAAAAACTGTTAGAGTTAAATCTTCTGATTCTACTGTACATAATTTTAATTACACACCAGTACCATATGATATAAGTTTTAACTTATATTCTTTTACAGCTACAGCAGAAAATGGACTACAAATAATAGAACAAATATTACCATACTTTCAACCAGACTATACAGTAACCATTAATGCAATACCAGAATTAAATATCAAAAGAGATGTGCCTATTATTTTAAATAACGTAGATTATGCTGATACATATGATGGTGGTTATAATACACGTAGAGCAGTTGTATATACTTTAAGTTTTACTGCTAAAACATATCTATATGGTCCTATGTCGCAAAGTAAAGTTATTAGGAAATCACAATCAGATATATATACTGATACAGATACAATAAACAAAGCAAGAGAAGAAAGAATTATAACGATACCAAAACCTGAAAGTGCAAATGCAGATGATGATTTTGGATTTACAACAACGATTAGTTTCTTTAATGATACAAAGAATTATAATCCAACAACTGGGAATGATGAATAATGAGCAAATTGGAAGAGAGTGTTAACGAGATTTTAGGTATAGAAACTAAACCTGAAACTCCTACTGAACAAGTACTTAATCAAAAATTTGAACCACCTGTAGTTAGAAAAGAAGGTGATGTACCTGTGAAAGTAGAAAAAGATATTAATACTGATTATGATTATAGTAGAGAAAGTTATTATAGTTTAATAGAAAAAGGTCAAGAAGCAATACAAGGTATATTAGATATTGCAAAAGAAGGTCAGCATCCTAGAGCATATGAAGTTGCAGGACAATTGATAGGTCAAGTTGGAACTACAGTTGATAAATTACAAGACCTACAAAAGAAATTAAAAGATTTAAAAGAAGTGCCTAATAAGACTAATGCAAATATAAAAAATGCTTTATTTGTTGGATCAACAGCAGAATTACAAAAGATGTTGAAGAAACAAAGTATGGAAACTGTAAAGGAAAAGAGAATTGAAAATGAAACTATTGACGGCAAAGCAGAAAGTACCGAATAAAATAATTATTCCACTAGAAGACTTAACTCATATTAAGTCAATGACACCACTAAAAGAATTATTAGATGGTGAAGAGTTGCAAAATCCAATAGAAGTAAGAGAACACGTTATATCAGAAGTACCTAGATATGGTGCTATGGGTATTCCATATATTGAAAAAAAGTATAGTGTATGGAGAGGAAGTCAAAGAGTAAAGGCTGCTAAAGAGTTAGGATATACTCATATAGAAGGAGTGATAGTTAATGGATAAAATTTTTAAAGGCCACGATATAATTACGTATGACGATATACTAACTACAGAAGAAACAAATTATTTTGAACAATTGTTTTTTTATTCAAACCGTTTTCCTTGGTATCAAAGAAAACAAACTTATACAGTATCAACAGCACACGGAAATTATTTTAAAGATAATGAAGCTATCAAAGATGGTCCTATGATGGTTCACGAATTTTGGAATAATGGATTTGATATTCATAGTGCAAAAGGTGATGATGACAAAAGAAAATCTGAACACTATAGATTAGCTGATATGTTAATGCAAAAAGTTTGTGTTTACTTTAAAATAGAAGGTATTGATTTAATAAGAGCAAAAGCAAACTTAATGTACCAAATGCAAAATGGTAATAAAGACCAATTTAATACACCACATACAGATACTAATGATGAGCATTTTGTATGTATATATTTTATAAATGATTCTGATGGAGATACTTTATTCTTTAATAAAATACCTTTTGGTTTAAGTGATAGAGAATATGAGGAAGAAATGAAGAAATTAGGACAAAGTAAAATTGTACCATCTAAAAAAATAACTCCTAAAAAAGGAAGATTTTTATTTTTTAAAGGTAACATAATACACACTGGACAACATCCAATAAATAGTGATATGAGAATGATAGTTAATATAGATTTTAAAGGAGAAAAAAATGAGTAATATAAGTGCTGAGGCATACCAAACTACAGGTGAAATGTATCCAAATGATTTAAAAGAATGTAGCATAATACCAAAAGAAAGTTTTATAGGTG
>NYWG01000166.1 GCA_002684915.1 Verrucomicrobiales bacterium | reverse complement strand
GAGCACAATAAGGGAGCACAACAAGGGAGCACAACAAGGGAGCACAATAAGGGAGCACAACAAGGTAGGTCGTAGGACGTGACGTAACAATCTTGTTGAGAGAACGATCCAATCAACCAAAACGTTTATTTGTTAATTATTTTTATTATGATAGCAATTTAAGGTAAAATAAGGTCAATAATAGGATAATATATAAAATTAATAATAGAAAATGTATTTTAAAGAATTTAAAACAAAAAAAAAATAAATGCAAATAAAGCGTTTTGGTTGCCTTATAAAACCTTATAATTTGCTTCAAAATGTAACAAACAATTTTATTTTTCTTTTTTTTCTTTTGGCGATTTAAGATATTTTTATCTTTTATATAGACGAGTTTTGCTTACAATCACAATATTAAACGCCGAAAATTAATGAATAGTTATTATTTTACTTAAAAAGACATTTTCAATATTTGGATGGTTCAGAAGAGGCACACCTAGACAAATACAAATTTTTGATATGAAATTACTATTAGCAATTTTACAACAAACACGCGTAAGTGGATACTAAAAAATTTATTGTAATTAGTATAGGAAATGCATATATTTAAATGGATAAGGTCGTTTGGATATTTCCCCTTTTTTGATTCATACCCAAAGAAGGTGCCCAGCTGCGATGCGTTGATTGGATGCCAAAGTCCGGTGCCAAGCTGCGATGCTAAGTTATGTAGTCTAGCAAGTAAGCATAGCATAGGCGAAGGCTCAACTAGGAGCACAGCTAGGAAGCACAGCTAGGAAGCATGGCATGGGAGCACAGCTAGGAAGCATGGCATGGGAGCATAGCTAGGAAGCATGGCATGGGAGCATAGCTAGGAAGCACAGCTAGGAAGCATGGCATGGGAACATAGCTAGGAAGCACAGCTAGGAAGCATGGCATAGGAGCATAGCTAGGAAGCACAGCTAGGTTGCTCGGCATAAGAGCATAGCAAATAATACTGATTACTATTAAAAATAATAAAAATAAGGTATAATTATATCAAATATATGCAATTCCATTATTAATCATTCATAAAATTTTTAGAGTCCACTTGCGCGTGGTCGTAGTAAAATTGCTAATAGTAATTTCATATCATATCATAAATTTCAGGGCTCGGCTCCTGGCTCGGCTTCGTGGCTCGGCTCCTATCTCGACTTAGTATCTCGGCTCGGTAGTTTAGTTTTTATTGTAGATAGATGAGTGTCATGAAACCTTGTAAGGTATCAATAGTCATGTATTGTTTTGATCTTGCCTGTTTCATGAGTTGTGATCTTGTCCATCTAGGATTTTCGTGATGGCAGCTATGTATGTTAAGTCCACCCGCGACAAAAGTGTAGAAATGACTGTTTGGAAAAATATTCCATGCAATATTGGTTGGATGTGAGCGTTGTTCTTTTGTTTGCAGTAGTAAATGTGGGTGTGTGATGTGTGGTGTTAAGGATAAGTACATGAACGAAAGTATCATACTTATCCATACGATTGGCAAACAGTACCATGGTAAAAGCAGTAAAGCAACAAGCAATGGTAGTTTTGTTGTGTTCTCCATGATGCTTAATGTTTTTTGTGTTTTGATGAGGTTGTATAGTTGTACAAAAAACATATCTCCATTTAGCAGCATGTTATCTTGTAAATGTCCTGGATCGGCGTGATGTGTGCTATGTTCTTCTTGCCACACGTATGTTGGCATGAGTATACCGTTTAGGAAACATCTAGCGAGTATTCTATTCAGTCGTGGATACGGACTAAAGTTTTTGTGCATGCAATCGTGTCCAATGGTGACAAAGGCATAAAGGGACCATCCTAGAACAATGGAGCAAGGCACGCAAATATTATGATTGACATAAGCGTTGTAGTATGCGCTAATGAAGCAAAGTAGGTATAGATTTAGATGTATGTAATTTAGTACATAGTGATTCATGTTGCAATAAATAAAAGGACTTTATGTAATTCAATATGAATGCTTAGCTGCGAGGCTCGGCTCCTATCTCGGTTTCATAGCTCGACGTGAACGTACTAGTTGTTGTTTTATCATGTCCAGTCTTAGTAAAGATACTGAGCCGTTGTTGTGTGAGATGTCTGCAAAGATATCGGAGTGGTCAAATCAAGAAGCGGTGCAAGAGATGAAGACATCAAATCCGGAGCGTTGGGAAAAATCTCGTCAGTTTGTGTTGGGTATGCAAGAGTTTGAGCGTTTAATAAAAGAAAAGTTGGCAGATAAGGATCGTCGTGTGTCGTTGTTGGATTTGGAATGTTTGGTATGTATTTACAATTTGTTTTTGAGTATGTCTGAATGATTGAACTATATATTTAGGTATCTTTCTTAGTAAGTAATACCATCATGGACATCGATGACGAAATTGCAGGCGACATTGCAGATTTATTTATACCAGAATATCTAGCAGACAAAGTGAAGAAAATAATAGAAGGAACTGATGCAGATAAACAGGATTTTCAAGAAGCTTTAAAACCTTATAAAATCGTGAAGTTGGAAGATACAATAAAAGCAAAAAAATACATTGCACAATCAAAGCAAATAATAAAATCTTTAGAGGAAGAAATCGAACATTTGAAAGCGATAATGAATAGTTGTGATAGTTGTCAATGGGAATCAGGAGAGAACATGAAACTGAAAATGTAAAATAATTCTACTATATAATTATGTTGTATGTAATTTAAAAGGATGCGTTTTATATTAGTATTATTATTTATTTCTTCAGTAGCAGGGCACATGCCTGTGTTCCCGGGCTCGACGTCTAGCTCGGCGCCGCATCACTTGCCCGATGTGATTGGAAAATCATGGGGTGTCTATGGTGATACGGCGTCAATAACATGGTTGACAATGGATGGCATCAAGTCGGAGGAGATGACGGTATCGTTGCAGCGTAATCGTGACCTTGGTTTTTATGACGTTGCTATTTGGGGTCCTGGTATGAATCAGGTCAATTGCAGCACGGAATTTTTTGGTTGGGCACATGGCGTGACGGATAGCTATTTTACTCGTGATTTGTCCGAGTTGCCGGCCGCTGTGCTGGCTGCTATAGGTACGAGCGAGGCAATTGTGCTTCACGGCGACGCTAAGCAGGATCCTGAGTACGAGCCGTTTGGTGTGAATGTGTATTGGCCGATTGGTGGTTGTAAGGACAAGTTTCCTGCAACGGCGACGTACTCGATGGCGGTGGTGCATCCTCAGAACAAGACTCAGAGTTTTAGTCTTGGTGTTGGTATGGCGGAATCGTTTACAGCAGACGAGTTGATACTGATGTCGTTTCCGATGTTGGAAACATTTTTGTGGGGTGGTCGATCGATGGTGTCGTTGGTAATGATATTTGCGATGACATGGTTATTGACCTATGTTACAATTTTGTATTGGTTTTCGAATCGTTATGCTCAGCTGCAACCACGGCTGATTTCGTCGATTGCAAGTTATGTGTTGTGGCTGGGTTTGTCAGGTTTAGTGGCATCTTCTGCTGTGTGGTTGTCGCAATTGATTTGGTCATTGCAGTACGTATCGTTTGTGACGTCGATGTGGATAGCAATAGGAGTGCATATTGTGATGCCGTTGATTTACGTCGAGTTAGTGATAGGTTTTTATGATCCTCGTTTTTTTACACAAGGAACTCGTATATGGTCTGGTATACTAGTGATAGTTGGTGCTGTGTTGATGTTATTTTTGGCATGGCAGTCGTATGTTGTATTTCCTAGTCTAGTAGTAGTGGGTGCTATTATGCATATGTTTTAATTATAATTTTAATTGTAAACTATTTAAACTTCCTGTCATCACAACACCAGCCCAACCTCCGTCTTTTATAATATTTACCGTGGAATCAAATGCATCCTCTGCAAGCTTTGTCACACTGCCTGGAAGTATTACACTTGTAATTTTGTTTTTTGCAAATGCTTTCGATTCAATAGTTGTCACACTGTTTGGAATTATTAGCATCTCTATCTCGTTAGAATAAAAAGCTTTTATTCCTATAAATTCAACGTTGAATGGGATGACTAAACTTACTAAATTATTTTTTGCAAAAGTAAGTTTTCTAATACGTGTAACACCGCTGCCTAGTGCTAACGTTTTAATTTTATTTTTAAAAAAAGCAGCGCTTTTAATAATTTTGACATTGTTCGGAATAGTCAACTTGTTTATTTTGTTATCGTAAAATGCAGAACTACCAATATCTGCAACGCTGTTCGAAATCGTTAATGTTTTTATTTTGTTTTTGGCAAATGCCTTGGAACCAATGTCTTTTACATTGTTTCCAATGGTTATTTCTTTTATATTATTATGATAGAAACTCCATTTGTTTATCTCTGTAACACTGTTCGGAATTTCTAGGTCTTCCAAACCACAAGTATTACAAAATTCGTCTGGAATTATTTTTAAAGACTTTGAAAGTTTTATTTTTTTTATACTTGAATTCAAAAAGGCTCTTTCGCCAATTGTATGAACACTATCTGGAATAGTAATACTTTGTAGCGTACTCTCTGCAAAAGCAGAATCGCCTATCATTGTAAGACTGTTTGGTAAATGTATTGCTTGCAAAGGTGCATTTTCAAAAGCACCATAACTTATCTCTGTCACAGTATCTGGGATAACAAGTGTTTTTATGTTGTCACCCATTTGAAATCTCATTTTATAATCGCGCATTTGCCTACTCCCCGGGGCAATTTCTGTTATGTCTGTAAAATATTGAAAGTTTTGAATATCTTGTTCAACTTGTTCTATTTTATCTACATCTGTTTTGATTTGATCTACTTCTATTTTTACAGAGCTTAACACAAACATTTCTTTCTTATTTTTAATAACATTATTTTTTTTTTCCTTTATTTTAGTTAACGTATCTTTCACCCTGTTTATTTTGTCGTCTAGTAAATCTTTTCGTATCGAACTTTTTTTTATTGCATCGTACCATTTGTGTTTCATGGTGCCACCTTCGTAGGTTTCGTGTAAATATTTGAACAGACATTTGGTATAAAATTTGTTTGCAGCTTGTTGTATTTCAGGATCCTTTACAAACTTCTCTATATGTGGCCACTTTTTTAATGAGTAAGTGCCTTCCGTCCTTACACGTTCTGCTTCTTTCCTTTCTAGGTTATCAAACGCTTCTGATGTTATTCGCTCTTTTGTTAGTTTTTCAAATTGCGCTTTTGTTATCTGTAATGTTTGTATTCGATTTTTGTTTAATGATAAATATTTAATTATGTCTTTGCAATCATTTTTCTGTAACCATTCATATGTTATAACTGATGGTAAATCATCTACGTTTCTTTTTTCAACTTCTGATGTAGATGTTTTTTGTTTTTTAGACATATCTTATACTATTATTATTGTAATTATATATATTATATTTTAATTTTAAAAGTCCCAATACTCGTCTTTTTCTTTTTGCCATGGTTTTGGCATCTTGTGTCCCCATAGATCTTTTCTAGTTTCTTTCCAGTCGCAATTGCTGCATAGGAGCCTGCATAGCATCATTTCCAGTTTAAGTTTTGGTTTTGCTTTTTGAAAACTGCAATTGTTTTTGGAGATGTAATTAGAGATACCAAAATTTTTCTTCATAAAGTTTTCGCCATGGTCAAATTTGAAGCAGTTGACAGTTTCTTTCGTGACTTTGCGATCACATAATGCACAGCCTTGTCTTCTAAATTTTTCGTCATTGACGTACTTGTTTTTATCTTCTTTGTGTTTGTCGTGTGTTTGACATACATTTCGTTGTCTCTGTTGTTTAAAATAATCTCGTTTCGTAATTACATCGTGGCAATATCTGCATAAACATTGAACTTTTTCAAACTCTTTGCGTTGCGCTGCTGGTCCTCCGTGGCATGCCCAGTAGGTGTAGTAGGAAACTTCACGAATTTTTTTTCCTTTGTAATGATCTGCTTGTAACACTTCAGAATCCGATTCACCACAGTGAACACAAGAATGTTTTTCTTTCCATTCCATCCATTGTTGTCTACACTTACCAATAATGGTAGTATTTTTTTGATACATTTTTGTATTTTTTTGCCTGCAACTATAACATTGTTTCACGTGTTTTTTCTTCTTGTGATTTGAATAGCTTTGAAAATGTGTGATATGTTTTTTCCTTTTACATCTAGTGCATGTTTTCATTTGATAGACTGGTAGTTTCATTTCTCATCCTTGCGAGTGCTTTACTTTTGTTGTAGATGTCTTTTAACTTTTGTTTCTTGGCTGCTTGCTTAGCTTCCTCCTGTGCTGCTTCTTCTTCTTTTCGTTTTCGTTTGCGTAATGTTTCCTGTTCATGTAAGATGCTGTTGAAACAATTTTTGCGTGGGTGTTGAGGTCGTTGCCAAGCTAATTCAGAAAAGTTTGGATGAAAGTAGATATTTCTAGTGCACAATTTTCTGATTTCTTCGACTGCATAAAGTGGCCAGGCACCGCATAGAACAATGTTGCTGAGCGGCCCGCGTAGCCAGTGAAATCGCATAACAAATGCATCTCGTAGTTCCCTAGGATGAAAGCATATGGTTTCCATTTCGTTGAATGGATTTTCAAGGAATATCATGAATTGTTCGTAGTTATCTCTCCATGCGGAAGTGGCAACGTTGCCTTCTTGATGTATACGTTTGATGTTGGTGAGGAATCCGTCTGGAGTTTGTACTCGGTCACCTACAAAGTATTTGTATTTGGATCTTGGAAAACGGTCATTTCTACTAAGTTCTTCAACCATGGTTTCTCTGTCCTCTTCGCTAAATGTCATAAATACATACGAGTTAAATGCGGATAATCTATCTTTTTTGTGCATGACAGTTTCATCAAGTATTTTGTCTTTTAAAAATTGATCAAAATCTTTGATAACCTCTTCGTTTGCATGTAAATGTCCAGATTTTGGTATTGGTTCAATTTTTGGAAACCAAGACGCTTCCCTTAGCTCGTTCCATGGCCGCAACCCGTACCTAGGTGCAGTGAAGTAGCCAATGTTGATATCTGCAAAAGCATGCAACGTGATCTTGGAGACTAATTTTTGTCGTACAGAAATGCCTTTGAGGTAGGTCGAGATGTCTTTGAATGCCCATAGATCCAAACCAAATGCAATAATGCGTTTTGTTTTTTTATTGCCAAAATATGGACTATATAATGTTTTGTCATAGACATGGATGTTTTTCCTGTCAATTGGATAACATACAAGCGCAGCATATCGTTTCAAGCTAAGGTTCGGTACTAAGACAATGGCATCTGTTGAATCGCTTAGCTGGTAGCCGAGCTCGACGTTTACCTCTTCTTTTTTCAAAGCTGTTTGAAACAATTGAATAAATTCTAGCTCTGCCTCGTATTCGTGTGCAAATGCATAGTTATATGTCCTTGGTATATCTGGGTCGATAATATGTTTGACGGTTTCAACATGTTGCAATTCGAAATCAATAGCTGCCACGGTTTCCCCTTTCAAATTACGAGCTTCAAATACTTTTTTAAAGGTATCAAATCGCGGTTGCCATTCGCCAAGGTTCAAAAGTTCGTGTTGATTCCAAAACTTGAGGGTATCTTCCACTTGATCTACCCATGGTAATTTGGACCATATCATTGGATATTTTTCATAAAGCACAACGTCTGGTTTATCAGAAGTGCAAAGATCGTTGAGGCACTTGTCAAGATACCGTCGGTTGTCAATCAAATATTGCATGTACTTTGGTAAAAAAAATACCGCAAGTTTCAAATAGCTTTCCGATTTAATATGAATTTTTGCAGCTTCCAGCAACCGGTGTTTCAAAATACCAACGTTAAAAAGTCTTGCTTTATGAAATATTTGGTTGACACGATACTTTGCATCTTTGTTAAAAAAATTGTTATTTTTCATCATGTCAAGTATTTCTGTCTTTATCCTCTTCAACACAGATTTTTTAATTTTATTCCTAGGGTTGAGTGATTCAACAAAGTGTTGCTCGTAGCCTAGGGATCGTAAACTTTTAGCATCCCATTCAATTTTTGTAGGAGCCTTAAAAATTCGCACGATACGAAACGCGACAAATGGTTCATTTTCACGAACTAATTCGAAACACCTTGTATGCAATTTAAGAAACTCCAAATCTTTTTCTGCCGAAGTATGTCTTGCCACCTCTTCCAAAAGAAGTGAATGTACCAACATCGGTGACATACTGAATACATCACCAAAAAGAACAATGCTTGGCTCGGTGCCATTGCAAGAATCACAAAGTTCTTTTCTAAACTTGCGATTCTCATGCGTACCTTGTGGATTGATAATCGTCGTAAAGAATGTCGAATTGTTTTTTCGTGGTAGAATTAAATCGATAGCTGGGCGATATTGCACAGCATTTTTTAAAGCAGATTGCCTTCCAAAGGCACAAGTGATAGATTTCATTGTTTTGTATTTTGATTTGTTTGTTTTGTATGTGTGTGTGTTGTATGTATGTGTGTTGTATGTATGTGTATGTGTGTGTGTGTTGTATGTATATAGAAGATATATGGTATACGTAGTTAGAGATACATTTTGACACGTGTGACTTCAATATTTATTTTAAGGTTTTATGTCATTTGCCATTTCAACATATTCTTTAATATGTTCTGGTTGATGCTTTAGTTCCTTAATATTATTATTCATTTGTTGTATTTGTGTGTGCATTTTTTCAATATCCTTAAGGATGGTTTTAAGTTCTTGTATATGTGCAACAATAACAAATAGAAATACAAAAACGTAGTATATTTTCATTTTACTTATTGCTCTATATTATTATATATATGTTTCGTCTTTTTCATTGTTGTAATTCCTGTAAAAACTACACAATGCTATTCCATGCTATTCTTTATGGGAATTCCAGAGTGTCATCTACGATTTTATTTTGAAGCCTAACCTATATTTTGTTGTAAGTATATACTACAACGACATTGGATTGTTGAAAAAAAACTTCAACAAAAATAATTAAATCAGTCGCATAGACGTGGGAATTCCCATGTATATCTATAAATAAAAGATTAACTAAAATATGTCATGACCGACGAAGACGAGAAGGTATGTGCGTGTTTTTGGTCTTTTTTCCTATGCATCATTATCATACTAATATTGTGTGCATCAGTGGACGTAAATCTTATTAATATCATTATTTTTAGTCTTGGTGGCATAACAATGGTAGGTATCCTGATAATTGGAATAATTTATATGTATAATTGGATTACTCAAAACTGTAGTTTACCTAGATTAATATTACCAACCGTAAATATATCTATATCATTGCAACAGCGAACTACTCCTAGTGTTGTAACTTTAGAAACATATCACATGAAAGATACAGAGGTAACATGCACAATATGCATGGATGACATTGAAATAAATAGTACGTGTAAACAGATACCCGTGTGTAATCATAAATTTCATACACAGTGTATAGAACCATGGTTGAAAAATAATAAAACATGTCCTAATTGTAGAGAAGAAATAACTTAATTTAATTTATACACTTCATACATATACATTGCATGTTTAAATACTTTTTCGTATTTATTAAAAAGATCCCTATGTTCTTCTATGCAATAGTCTGGTACGCTAAAGTAATTATCACATTCTTTGCGCATTTTTTTACATTTATCAATACAATTGTGTAGTTGATCCAATGTTACAATCATTTTGATTTATGTAAACACTTTTATATATATGTTACTTGTCTACACAATGCTATTAGGTGGATGAATATAAAAATGACCATAGGCCAGTATCCCTGCAATCATCAAAAGCATAACAAAGATACACTCAATATCCAACAACTCCATCAATTAACTAAATGCAATAATAAATACAACAATTGCAAGCAATGTAATTGTCGTTACAAAGATAAACCATGGAAAGTAGTAACTATAGGAGCCACGCAACTCATGTGTTAATAAGTGTTCATAGGCATGTAATCTCTTGTATGATCTCTGTATCAAACTGTTGTAGTTGACCTGAAACGAGGAACAGTGACCACTATCCGAATCAAATACTGGAACATCGTAATGGCTACGCTCGTGCACTGCTAACTCCAGCAAAGCAACCGCCTTTGCAACATCCGTCCCAAGCTCGTTGTAAAGGTGCTCTGCTCCGTCACTAGTCTTGCCTCCTTTCCAAAGACGAATCCAAAATGCCTTGTGGTTTTGTGTCACCGTAAAACCTTCCGTATACATACCCATCAGACTCTGTGTATTTTTGCCACGAATCAATCCAATACTATAAGGCTCCGTTATCGGTTGAAATCCAGAACTATCAATAAAACTCGCATACAGACTAAGGTAAGCTATGTCCGTTTTGGTTAATTGGTAAGAACAATCATCAATATCATAACATTCGACATAGACATCGTTGATGTTTTTAATATGTTTACCATCAAGATCATAAACCGGAATCGGAGAGTCGGAGCCGAGCATTGCAAAGCTGGTAGCACCAGAACCTTTGTATGGGTCTAGTGTACTAGTGCTATGGTTGAACAACTCTGTTACAACCTTATTTGCAGCAGCTTCTAAGACTGTATAAGTATCTAAGGTTTTTGTACGAAAAATTTGTTCAGGAACGTTGAGGACCTTGAACTCTTCTGGTGCTTTTAATTTCGGTTCGTGCCAAATAAAACGAGCATCGGTGAGAGTAAAGAGAATAAAAAATAACAATAGCATCTTAAAACAAATATTTTTAATAATTTATAGGAACATTTACATTGGTGAATCACGGTCTTGATCATCAAAGAATGCATTATCACCACAACGAACTGACTTACAGCCTGCATACACACCGTGTGGACCCCAGTGTCCAGTGTTACGGATTTTATCTGTAAATCCATTTTGAGAAGCATTGTACATGAACTGATGTCCTTGGAAACAGACCGTGTTGATGTACTTATAAGGTGAGAGGAAGTGTTCAGTTGCATCTGAAGCGTATGAACTCAACTCTTTCAATTGCAAGACTTCACAGTAGTAGCGAGCACCAGGATACATTGCTGCCTCTACTTGTCTGGCTGGAATATCGGTATCTTGATACAAGGTTGGATGCAATTTACCGGTAATATCGATTGGATTCTGGATTCTTGGTCCACGTGGTTGATTTGTGCGGTAAGGAATCAAGAAACTCAAAATAGAGTGACTGAAGGACTCTGCACGTACATCGTCTACAAAATCTTCTTTGCTTGAATACATGGTTGTGTTTTCACCACCTTTGTAACCAGCTGCAAATACGTCCTCTGCAATTACATACTCTTTCTCATCGTGTACAATACTCTTACTGTAAAAAGTATAGTGACCAACATGTGTCTTATTAATCACATTATCTGCAAGCTGAAAGTCTGAATGACCAATGAACGTTTGTCCAAGCCTAGCACCTGCGCGACACAATATAGCAGAACACATATCGTATCTTTGGAATGGGCGCACTAACAAGAAACCAAATGGGAATGGAATATCGTCCTCAATCATCTTTTGAAGATTTTTCTTGTTAATTACAATGGATGCTGCACCTACTTCAGCATCAAAATTGGCTTGACTAGTAAGAGTAGTAGTACTAGGGTATTTACTTTTTCTGTTACCAAGTTCATCACTTTCTGCACTATCAGAAGAGGCTGTACCACCTGTACCAGAAACACCTAAGAAATCTCTCATCATTCGTTGACCTTCAGTAGTATCTTGTTCATTACCTGGAGTAATCTTTTTGAGATCATCTCTACTACCACCAACCGCAATGCCGGCACCAGTATTTTCAATTTCCCTACCAGCAGCTTCAAGATCCCGTGATAGCTTGCTAAGGTTACTTGGTTCTGTTACTTGCAACAACTCTTTCTTTGCATTGTCCAATGCACCTGGAGTCAAAGTTTCACCAGCATCGACAGCAGCTTCAATTTTGCTTTCCATGAGACTAGCATCACTTGCACTTAGCGGTTGAATGTAGTTGCGCATGATTTCACGAATAACATCGGAGCTGTTCTTTAGCTCGGTGTTGTGGCGTTGCCAGTAGTTGGAAGTTGATTCAAATTTGGATACAAACTCTTTGACACGTTTTTCTTGTGCACTTAATCTCTTTTTGGTTGATGGAGATTCAATTTCAGAAACTGCAGCACTCATAACACCAGCAGCAGAGAAGGAGCTGCGACTGTTGACAGCACGGTCTGTTAAATGTTCAGCATACTTATCATTTACATTTTCCATGTAGTTAATGTATGCAGATTTGTCATTTTGTAATGCTTTTGCTTCAGAGACAACCTTGTTTCTTGCATAAGCGAAATCATCTGCAGACAACAAACTTTTCCACTGCTCTGGGAAGCTAGCTTCAAAGCGTTGTTGCAAGTCGGATGCGGTGACAGTGCCTACTGAGCTACCATGCAAAGATGGTGCCAAAGCTGGGTCCCATGCATTGATCAAAGCAATACGTACACTTGGGTCGCGGATCAAAGCCGATTTAGGGTAAACAATACTGCCACCTTTTTGTGTCAATACGCGTCTTGTTCCATTGCTCGTGGCTGTAGTGTATCCTGTCATTGCCGCTGCAGCACCACCTTTTGCGGATTTTGCAATTTTGTTTGTAATTATTTTTAATAATTTTGTTGGTAAATGCGATTCTGGAATATCACCAAGAACACGACATACACCACGTGCGCCACCATGAGTACACATTAATGGATCGTCGTTCATAGTAACGTCTCTAGCACTTGGGACACCAGCTTCACGTGCAACACTTACGTGTGCGGTGCTAAGGTTGCCGGCACTATCAAAACGCATACATGAATCTAATGCTTCTTCCAAACCAATCTTTTCAAATCGATCGACATCACAATTATAGATGAAAATAGAACGATGATCACTGCGGTAACCCGTAGCTTGTGATGTTCCGAACTGGTAAACACTTGCTTCATTGTGAGGCAACATCGTGTAGTAGGAACCGCACATTTTCTCGCGCCTCAATAATTCGGTCGGCTCACCTGAAAAGTCAGTATCAAATGGCATTGTCTCACAGACCGTTGATCCGCGGAAAGTAACCAATGATTTTGGCGGTGCAGAGATATCGTTATTGTTTTTCACGGCCAATGAATTACCAGCATCCGAATAGGAAACTTCGTTACTTGGAACCATCGTTAAATAAATCGACATTTTTGATGGTAAGATCCATGTATCAGGTGACACATTTTTGTACTTCATCATATCTTTTAGTTCTGCATCTAAAAGGTACATTCCTCTTTCTGACTTTTGGGCGATTGCCCAGCGGTTTCTTTCCATGCGTAACAAATCATCGACACGACTTGTGCGTCTTCCGTATTGTCTTTGCCATTCCTTCCAGTGCCCCTTACCGGACAATAACGCATGCAAAACGCCGTAGTAGACCGTCATGTGTACGGACTCGGTGATGTTTTCAAGATTCAAAAGGTAATGTTGTTTGCCTCTTTCTGTTGACCAGAAGCCGTGCTCGACAATGAATGCTAAGCCACGTCGAACCAATGAATCGGAATGTTCTTCAGATTCAGCTGTAATGTAACGTGGGATACCCTGATGAGGTTGTAAATCAGCCATAGTTTTATTGAAGCGAAAGACGTTCCAGGATACATGAATTTGATCCGTTGCCCTGAAAGGCATGACTCTGGATGTGTACCAATCATCGGTTCTGGTGATCAAGAAGTCAAGCATGTCGCCTAAGAAAAGGTTACGGCCTTTGTAAGCTTCGGGTAAATTATATGCTTCGTGTGCAAAGACTGACTCTGCCGAAACATTTTGACCATCTTGTACAGATACCGGTCCGAAGAAGGGTTCAAACGGATTGTCGGCATTGTGTGTATGACCGGTGGTCAAAGCCGGCATTTTAGATAAATCGGTGTTGTAACTTAAAGACATGTTTATGTTATAAAATCTTACATTTATGGACGACGTAATATATAGGTATTAGTTTTTAATCAACTTTTTTGTTTCTTAGTCCGAGCCACGTTGTAATGCGGACCACATGACGATGACAACAAGAATTGTTTTGGAAACAAATGATAATATAATGTACATGACTTCAAAGAAACGGTAGCAATCCTGTCTCCGCTTCTCGTGTAACTCGAGGCCACGAACACCTTTATGTGGTTCGTAAAAGCACCGCATGCAGCAGTTGACGTCTTCGTCTGGTTCATCTAACGAGATAAATGCTTCATTATTGTCTTGTCCACAACATCCTCTTTCTGTGCAACATAGGAACACGTGTTTGATTGTATCGTTCAGAGGAAAGGTTAAGTAACTCAGGAACAGCGACCATACAACAATACCAACAAAGCCAAAAAGGTCTCCCCATGCACTACAGGTGTATCCGTCTTTATTAAGGTCTAGCCACGGTGCAATGGCTCGGTAGTAGAACATGAATGCAACAAAGAAGCTGAAGACGAAACCTAGGGTACTTATCATGTAAAACCAAAATCTAACGGCCCATTGATCAATGCTAGGATATTCCATGGCTGCACCGAAACTATTGTAAGACATGGTAAGTAGTAGTATTGCACCGAGGATGAATGCGTTGGTCATGTTGCAAAGTAGCAATACGACAATCATCATGATCGAAGCTGTTATACTGTACTCTAGCCATCGTAGTGGTTGTCTAAACTTGTCCAGCTCCGATCTGTAGTAGTCATAGAGGCAACTAGCAATGCTAAAGTGTGCAATGGATGTTAATGCCGAAAAAGCAATAACAAG
>NYWG01000165.1 GCA_002684915.1 Verrucomicrobiales bacterium | reverse complement strand
CAATATCGTCATTTAGTTGATGATTTACCTGCAGGGGAAGTCCTATACTACAGGCTTTATATTAATGGAGAGGATGGCCTTATCTGGTCAAAGGATACTCAAAAAACATCAACTCTAGCTAAAGGGGTTCTAGTTGCTAGGCCAGATAAGTTTAATATTTTTATGGGGCAAGAGTTGCGTCTTACTAATCTTGAGGACGGTGTTTTAGCAAATGATGTTGGTGTTAATATGGGTGTTAATCCGATTCCATTGACTCAGCCATCTCATGGAAGCTTAATTTTTAATAGTAACGGTTCTTTTTCTTATTTACCGAAAGAAGGATTTAGTGGTGAGGATTACTTTCTGTATTCATTTGATGGTTCTCTGAATTCAGAGAACGATGGAGCGTTAGGAAAGACAATTGTATCTATTGGAGGGGATTGGAGTTATTACGATAAATCTACTGCCCCTAATCGGAATTGGTTTAAGAATTCTTTTGACGATAACGATTGGTCTCGTGGTCAAGGGTTGCTGGGGTATGGCAACGGTAACGAAGTTACAGAAATCAGCTTCGGAACTAATGCTGATAGAAAAAATGTAACTGCTTATTTTAGGCAAAAATTCCAAATTGTTGATAAGGAGTTGATTAAAAAAGTAATATTCAAGCTTTTGAGAGATGATGCCGCGGCAATTTATTTGAATGGACGGGAGATTTATAGGGATAAAAATTTAGCTAAATCAGCTAGGCATACGACTTTGGCCTCTAGCTCGATTGCAGATGAAACTGCCTATGCGGTCTTTGAAGTAAACGGAAATGCTTTTATAGAAGGTAGAAATGTAATAGCGGCAGAAGTGCATCAAGCCAGCCGCTCTAGTTCGGATTTAACTTTTGCCCTTTTTGGTCAGGCTTATCTCATTCCTGGCAATAGAGTAACTATAAAAGTTGAACCAGAATTAAAAAATGGATTAAAAATAATCTATAACGTTACAGAATCCCAAATAAGGTTAAATTTCATCTCTGAATTGGCGAAAAGATACATTTTGGAATCTTCGATAGATCTCATTAATTGGGATGAACTGAAAGTAATTGATGGTGATGGAGATAATATTGAATTTATAAAAAAAATCGACTTTTCTGAGCAAACAAGATTTTTCCGTTTGAAGATGTAGATTTGATGCTCATTTTCTTAATATTATTGGTTATAATTTGATTAAAAATTACTTTGTGTAAACTTTTCTGAAATGCTTGTGAATTTTTTCACAAAATCGCTTTCAAGTAATGCATTCCGTCTGTACTTTTGCTGCGAAGGGGTGAAATGGTGATATGAGTACAGCAGAATTCGGTTATAATTCTAAAGTTGAGGGTAATGTTGTGAATACTCGCTTGGACACCGCCGTGAGCTGGTTCAGGAAGAATTCAATTTGGCCAATGCCAATGGGGCTGGCATGTTGTGGAATTGAGCTCATGGCTTCTGGCGCCAGTCGCTATGATATTTCTAGATTTGGTTCGGAGGTGATGCGTTTTTCGCCTAGGCAATCAGATGTGATGATTGTGGCCGGCACGGTTACTTACAAGATGGCTATTGCAGTGCGGCGCATTTATGAGCAGATGCCGGAACCAAAGTGGGTGATTGCAATGGGAGCATGTGCTTCCAGTGGGGGCATGTATCGTAGTTATGCAACATTGCAGGGAGTGGACCGGATTTTGCCCGTAGATGTTTATGTTAGCGGATGTCCTCCGCGTCCTGAGGCGTTACTTGAAGCTTTAATGAGGCTTCAGAATAAGATTTCCAAAGAGCCTCATATTACAGACAAGAAACCGGCTCGGGATAGGGGTTTGATATTATCTTGAGATTTCAATGACGGCTAAGCAACTAGCAAAAAAACTTAAAATTCAGTATAAAAAGATCACATCTGATGTGATTGAATTTCGAGGTGAGTTTACGGTTGAAATTTTAGATTCAAATAAGATTTCGGAAGTTTGTCGTTATGCTAAAGAAGAACTAGCTTTCGATTATCTAGTTGATTTATGCACTATAGATAATGATGACGAGGCTCCTCGCTGGACTGTTGTCTATCATATGTATAGTTATAAGCATTTTCAGCATCTACGATTAAAAGTTAGTGTCAGTGAGGAGGAATCCAAGCTGCCGTCGGTAACATCAGTTTGGCGAACAGCTAATTGGCATGAACGTGAAGCATTTGATATGATGGGAATTGAATTTATAGGTCACCCTGACTTGCGTCGTATTTTAATGTGGGAAGGTTATCCCTATTATCCTTTAAGGAAGGATTTTCCATTAGCTGGTAAATCAAGTGAAATGCCAGATGTTGCTTTTACTGATCCTATTCCGCTTGAAGGGGGGCCATTTGTTACATCCTCTGGATGCCAAGATTCAGCAGGGCGTGAGCCTCGATCAAGGAATCCAAAACAATAGATATGGCAGAAACAAGGAATATAGAAGTTTCTGATTCTGCTGTCCGTTCTGCTGAGGCCATTGATGAGCTTCAGGATCTGCAGGGCGAGAAGATGACGCTCAACATGGGGCCATCTCATCCTGCTACCCACGGAGTTTTACGTTTGTCTTTAGAACTTGATGGAGAAATCATTTCTAAGGCTGATCCAGAAATTGGTTATCTGCATCGTGGTGATGAAAAGATTGCTGAAAATATGACTTATAATCAATTTATCCCTTACACGGATAGGTTGGATTATCTTGCGCCTCTAGCTAATAACGTGGCTTATGCACTTGCAGTGGAGAAGTTGCTTGGAGTTGAGGATCAAATGCCAGAGCGTTGTAAGTATATCAGAGTTATTTGTTGTGAGTTAGCTCGTATATCTGCTCATTTGCTAGGTTTGGGGGCTTTTGCAATGGATGTAGGAGCGCTTACTGTTTTTTTACACACTTTTAATGAGCGAGAAAAAGTTTATAATCTGATTGAAGCCCTTACTGGTGCGAGGTTCACTACGACTTATACTAGAATTGGGGGGCTTTCACGTGATTTGCCGGAAGGGTGGACAGTTGAATTGGGTAAATTTACTAAAGAAGTTAGTGTTGCTATAGAAGAGGCGGATAAGCTTCTAACGCGAAACAAAATATTTATCGATCGTACAAAAGGAATAGGCGTTATTACTCGTGATGAAGCGATTGATTTTGGTCTAACGGGCCCTAACCTTCGTGGAAGCAATATTGAGTATGACCTCCGTAAGGCTCATCCTTATTTGGTGTATGACCAATTAGACTTTGATATTCCATATGGCGAGGTAGGTGATTGCTATGACCGGTATCTTATTAGAATGGAAGAGATGCGCCAGAGCGTTCGGATTCTTGATCAATGCATCACTAAATTACCTAATGGTCCAATTAACATAGATGATGGGAAAATTGTTTTGCCGCACAAACAGAAAGTGCTTTCTAGTATGGAGGAGTTGATCCATCAATTCATGTTGGTGACACAGGGGCAAAACGCTCCTGTTGGTGAAGTTTATTTTGGGGCTGAGAACCCAAAAGGAGAACTCGGATTCTACATTTTTAGTAAAGGCGGAGGGGTGCCTTATCGAATGAAGATCCGTGCTCCATCTTTTGTTAATTTAAGTATACTTAGTCATAAGTTACCTGGTCATATGATGAGTGATATTGTAGCTATTCTTGGTTCTCTTGATTTTGTGATGGGGGAATGTGATAGATGAGTTTTTCAGTGACTAAGACACTCGAGCGTGAAGTTGATAAACTAGTAAATAGTTATCCTCAAAAACGTAGTGCTTCCTTAATGGTGCTTCATGCGATCCAGGATGAATTCGGTTATATTTCTAAGGATGCTGAATTATGGGCAGCTGAGAAACTAGACTTGAAGCCGATAAATATTCATGAGCTTGTGACATTTTATCCGATGCTTCGGGATCATGATTCTGGAAAAACTGTAGTGCGAGTTTGCCGTACTTTAAGTTGTGCCTTGGCTGGAAGCCATAAGCTACATGGACATATTTGTGAAAAACTAGGTCTGGATAAACAAGGAAATGGTTTGCAGAGAACAAAAGATGGAAAGTTTGGGGTCGAATTTGCCGAGTGTCTGGCAAGTTGTGGGACTGGCCCCGTGATTATGTGTAATGATGATTTTTATGAGAGTGTCTCAAATGAAGAGGCAGATAAGATTTTAAAGGAATATGACGCATGAATATGGTTGCCGAACTAGGATTCGAACCTAGACATACGGTGTCAGAGACCGCTGTGCTACCGTTACACCATTCGGCAGAATGCGCCGTGCGATAGAGATAGATTTAAGACTTAGAGTCAAGGCGAAATCAGATGCCGAGCGAATATAAACTTGTTTTGAAGCACGTCGATAAGGCGGGTTATACAAATGATATATCTTGTTACCAAAAGCATGGTGGCTATAAAACCATGAAGAAGGTTTTCAAGATTAAGGCTAAGAAAACTAAGGAAGGTGTAAACAGTCCTCAGGAAATTATTCGTAAAGAAGTACTTGTATCCGGATTAAGAGGGCGAGGGGGAGCAGGTTTTTCGGCTGGAATGAAATGGAGCTTTGTGAATCGTAAATCTGGCAAGCCGATTTATCTCATATGTAATGCTGATGAGTCAGAGCCAGGTACATTTAAAGATCGTCAAATTATATACAAGGATCCTCATCAGCTTATCGAAGGCATGGTGATTTCCTGTTATGCCAATGATGTCAATCTCGCTTATATCTATATTAGAGGTGAGTTTCCTGAGGGTGCAAAGATACTCAATCGAGCGATAGATGAGGCCCGTAAAGCTGGCTATTTGGGAAAAGGAATTTGTAGAACTAAATTTAATTTGGATATTCATGTTCATCGTGGAGCTGGAGCTTATATTTGTGGTGAGGAAACTGGGCTGATTGAGTCTTTGGAAGGGAAGAGGCCTTATCCTCGCATTAAGCCGCCTTACTTTCCGGCTGTGCTTGGCCTTTATATGTGTCCTACTATCGTTAATAATGTGGAAACTCTATGTAATGTTCGTCATGTAATGGAAATGGGAGGGGAGGCCTATGCGGCTCTGGGTACTCCTGGTAATACGGGCACGAGAATTGTTAGCTTGAGTGGGCAGGTGAAGCGTCCAGGATATTATGAAGTTGAGGTTGGAAAAGCTACTATAGGGGATTTGATTTTCGGTAAAGACTTTGGCCAAGGTTTGCTTGAAGGCCGTAAACTTCAGGCAATTATTCCAGGAGGGTCATCATCCAAAGTATTTCGTGAGGGAGAGTCCTTCAATATCAAAACTAAAGATAAGGAAGGTAAAGAAATCGAAAAGAAAATCGATTTGCTAGATATACCTTACGATTTTGATACATTGATGAAATGTGGGTCAATGTCTGGATCGAGTGCTATAATTGTAATTGATAATTCTGTTGATATTGTTGAAGCGCTCGGAAATTTATCGGATTTTTATGCACATGAAAGTTGTGGGCAGTGTACTCCTTGCCGCGAAGGTTCTTTATGGATGTCAAAGGCACTTAAAAGAATGAGGAGTGGTCAAGCTCGTAAGGCGGATGCGGATTATTTGAAGCACATTGCGCATAATATCCAAGGGCGTACGATTTGCGCATTTGGTGAAGCATGTGCATGGCCTGTATTAAGTTTTGTTGATAAGTTCCGAGATAAATTTGAGGAGCGAGGAGCTGCGGATGAAGCCCGAGCCGCTAAAAAGGAAAATCAGGAAGGAGTGAGTTAATATGGCATCAAAGGATATAGCCCCACCTGTTGAGACCGTTACTGTAAAAGTTGATGGTCGCCCTGTTGAAGTCCCGCGGATGATGCCCAACTGGGAAGGGAATCCGGAGCCGACCACGGTTTTGCAGGCATGCAAAATTGCGGGTATTGAGATCCCTCATTATTGCTATCATCCAAAATTGCCAGTTGTAGGCAATTGTCGTATGTGCTTGGTTCATGTTGGTATGCCGGGCCGTCCTGGTCCGGATGGTAAGTCTCCAGAAAATGAAGATGGCACACCAAAAATTTTCCCTATGCAATTGCCGTATGAGCCACAGACTCCCCGTGGGGTCATTGGTTGTGCGACGACAATAATACCAGGCATGGAGATTTATGCTAGTAGTCCTGAGACAAAAGAGATGCGTGAGTCGGTTCTGGAGTCTCTGCTTATTAACCATCCTTTAGATTGTTCGATTTGTGATCAGGCAGGTGAGTGTAAGCTGCAGGAGTACTCTTACGATCATGGACAGGCTGAGAGTGAGTTTGAGGAGTTTAAAGTTCACAAGCCTAAGGCGGTGGATCTAGGACCTCGCATCACTCTTGATGCAGAACGATGCATTTTGTGTACCCGCTGTATTCGTTTTACCAAGGATATTGTAGGTGATGATTCACTAGGTATAGTTAACCGTGGTGGTTATAATACAATTTCGACTTTTCCAGGTGAGTCGTTTAATAACAATTATACACTCAATACTGTTGATATATGCCCTGTAGGAGCGCTGACATCTGATGATTTTCGTTTTCAGATGCGTGTTTGGTTCCTTAAGGAAACTAAGAGTATATGTACTGATTGCGGTTCAGGTTGCAATGTGATGATAGGTTCAAGAGAAAACAAAATGTATCGCTATGAACCGCGTCAAAATGATGCAGTTAATGGACATTGGATGTGCGATTCCGGTCGGTTAAATTATAAGTGGATTGGAAGAGGAGATCGTTTGTCGATTATTAAAGACAGAAAAGGCAAGACTAGCTGGCCGATTGCATTAAAGCATATTTCGGATCATTTGGTGAATGCAGACAAGGGCTCAGTAGCTATAGTAGCTTCCGCTCGTCAGACGAATGAGGAATTACATCTTCTGAGTAAACTTGCAAAACACCTTGATGCAATCACAGATTCTATTCCAAGAAAAGGAAAGGCAGATCATCTTATGATGATTGAGGATCGCAATACCAATACGACAGGAGCACAACTTGTAGGTATTACTAGCAAGCGAGTTGGGTCGAAACTTTCAATAATCAAAAAGGGAATTGAGTCTGGCAAAGTGAAGACTTTGATTGTTTTTGGCGAGGATATAACTAAGCACGGTATAGATACTGAATTACTTAAGAAGGTTACATTAATCGTTAGCGACATATTGCCTAATGAAACTACTAAGGTTGCGGACTTCCTGCTTCCTGGGTGTGCTCATGCTGAGAAGAGAGGAACCTTTACGAATGTGAAAGGCCGAGTGCAAAAATTTATGAAGGCTTTGGAACCCCCGGGTGATGCATTATCGGAATGGGAGTTTTTACATGAGCTGACTCATAATGTTTCTGGTTTGAATGGTTTTAAGACGATAGAGGGTTTGTTTAATCAGATGGCGGGTGAAGTTGAGGCTTTTAGGGATGCTGAATTAACTTGGGCCAAATTAGGTGATCACGGTTTAGATGTTGAATTATAATGTTAAGTTTTGTAACAGAAATTTTTGTGAATTACCCATGGTTGATTGTGTTGGTTAAAGTCTTGGGTGTTTTTGCAGTAATCATGCCAATGGTGGCCTATTCAGTAATGGCAGAGCGTCGGATTTCTGCATTAATTCAGGATAGAATTGGGCCAAATCGTGTTGGTATTCCGTTTACAAAAGTGAAGATTTTAGGGTTAGGTCAGCCGCTGGCTGATGGGCTGAAATCTTTTTTGAAAGAGGACTTTACGCCTGCTTATGTTAAGAGAATCTTTTTTTGGATGGCACCTGCTGTCTCTATGATTCCATCATTTGTTGTCTTTGCTGTGATTCCGTTTGGCTCGTTTATGGGAGCTCAAAAAATGGTGATAGCCGATTTAAACGTCGGAATATTATTTACCTTCGGAATTGTGTCATTGGGAGTATATGGAATCGTTTTGGCTGGATATGCATCGAATTCAAAGTATCCGTTTTTAGGTGGGATTCGCTCTAGTGCTCAGATGATATCCTATGAGATTGCAATGGGGATGGCGGTCGTTCCGGTATTTATGTTGGCTGCAGATTCTGCATGGCAAAGTAATTTAACAGGTACTTGGAAGGATTATTTGGACGGAGTTGGATTATTAAATCTTTCGAGTGTGGTTGCATATCAGAGTGATAGTTTGTTTAGTTGGATGGTATTCAAACAGCCAATTGCTTTCTGCATCTTTTTGATTGCGATTTTCGCGGAGACAAATCGATTGCCATTTGATATGCCGGAGTCTGAAACGGAGTTAGTAGCCGGTTATAATACCGAATATAGCTCGATGCGGTTTGCTCTTTTTTTTATGGGCGAATATGCAGCGATGATCGCTGGGTCTGCCCTAATGGTAGTATTATTTTGTGGCGGCTGGACATTGCCTCTTGGAGTGACTTTGGATCCCAATGGATATTTTAGCACTCCTGCTAGCAGTGTTATTCAAGGGGTTTTGCATATGTTAGTTTTTATAGCGAAGATTGCTGTATTTTTGGTATTGATGATTTGGGTTCGTTGGATGCTACCTCGTTTTAGATACGACCAACTAATGAACATTGGATGGAAAAGATTTTTACCCGTAAGTTTAGCAAATATTATACTGACAGCGGTTGTATTATGGATAATTGCATAAATGACAGTAAATGAAAGTAGAACGTGCAAAATTAACATGGCTTGAGCGCCTTTATATCCCGTCAATTCTAAATGGATTTAAGGTGACTTTACGCCACTTTTTTTCATGGAAGCGTTCAGAGGTTTATGCTGAAAAGCAGTCAGGTTACGCTGCAAAGTTAACTATGCAGTATCCGGAAGAGAAATGGCCTGTTCCAAATGGTTATAGGGGCGCTCCATATCTAGTTAAGGATGAAGATAAAAACACTAAGTGTGTCTCTTGTCAGCTTTGTGAATTTGTCTGCCCACCGAAGGCAATTCGAATAACACCTCCCGGACAAAGTGGTGAGGTGGATAGAGAGGGGGCGGAGAAGATGCCTAAGGAGTTTGATATTAATATGCTCAGGTGTATCTACTGCGGTTTTTGCCAGGAGGTTTGTCCAGAGGAGGCAATATATTTACTTAAGGACTATGCGATTACAGGTGAGAAGCGTGAAGATTTGATCTACAATAAAGAAAAACTACTA
Source organism: Verrucomicrobiales bacterium (assembly GCA_002684915.1). GTDB lineage: Bacteria > Verrucomicrobiota > Verrucomicrobiia > Limisphaerales > UBA1096 > UBA1096. The sequence goes on along the minus strand of NYWG01000165.1, from coordinate 548 downwards.
TCACTTGGAGGCAAAGATAAGCGTGCTTATGACCATCATTCACAGGATGGTGTCACTGAAGGTATTAAAAAATGGGAGAAAAAAACAAAAGAAGCAAAAGCTCAGCCGGAATTTCACTAAGGTCATAATATATGGAAACGGTTTTATTTAATATATTTTCTGTTCTGGCCGTGCTGAGTGCGTTGCTTGTGATCGTTAATCCTTTTAGCCGTAATCCGGTGACTAGTGCTATGTTTCTTGTTACCACCATGATTTCTATTTCCGGGTTGTTCGTCTTGTTGAACGCCTATTTTTTAGCAGCTGTTCAGATTTTGGTTTACGCCGGTGCGGTGATGGTTCTGTTTCTGTTTGTTATTATGTTGTTGGATGTTCAGGAAACTGCCCGCAGAAAGTTGCGTGTAGTTAGTCTAGTTATGGGAATACTTTCTGTTGGCGCATTATTTGGTGTTTACAACAGTTCGTTAGAGGCTACGTACGAACAGAAAATAGACGGATTTTGGTCGGAATATGTTGGAGTTCGCAGTTTGGTTAATGATGTGGAAGGTGTT
>NYWG01000164.1 GCA_002684915.1 Verrucomicrobiales bacterium | reverse complement strand
TATGTACATTTATTTAATCCATGATTGAAATAATGAACATAAATCGATGCATTTTCAGAAACGACCAAAAATCATCCTCGGTCCTGTTTTTGGGGCCGGATTTCACTGGAGACTAGCTCTAGTCTGTTTTTTCCCCACAACACCTAGAACTGCACCCGTTGCAGTCTCGTCTCCATCACAAACAGATCAACACGGATGATCAAACTAGAGCACAAAAACAATTGAGGGGTTGAGTCTTAGAGTTTCAACTGGGTTGCTTCATGTTGTGTTCCTCTTGCTGATGCAGTTCACTCCTTGGCACGGCTGCCTCCGGACACTTGGAAGAGCACCTGGCTGATGATGCTGGCCACCCCCTGGTCCAGGATCTGGGACATGACCAGGTTGAGCAGTCTCTGCTCCTGTCTCACAAACAGGGTCTTGTTGTCGTCGTGCCTTGCCAGGTGGTTGAGCGTGTTGGCCGCCCTTCTCAGCATGTCAAGGCTGGTGCCCATGCTGTCCGGGTTGTCCCTCAATGCGTTCACCCCGTGCTGCTGTGCTACAATCAGGGCGTTCGACTCTGCCTGCTCAATGAAGCCAATGAGGAGGGAGACTGTGGTGTCCTGCAGGGCGATTGTGCGAGCCACCCCGCTGTCAGCCGCAGAGAAGTAGAAGAGCAGGTTGATGGCGAACTCCCTCAGCACCTGGTCCTCGGACCTGTACAGCTTCTTGGAGAGGAAACTGCAGAGCTTCTCTATCCGAGAGTAGGGAGGGGTGGACAGAAGGAGGTCGACATTGGTCTCCTTACTGCTGTCCCCTCGTACCTGGACACAGAGTTTGCATAGTGACTCTATGGCGAGGCGTTGCGGGGAGATCGGTGAGCTGGGCCCCACGGTTGGGAACGGATCCTGAGCAGCAGCGGAGGGTGAGACGGCCCATTCGAGGAGGCCTGAGAGGATCGGCCTGACGAGGGACTCCGGCTGGTTGGTCAGATCCGTGTGCCCAGCAATGTTTGCCAATGCCACCATCACGTTCTCCCGGATCACTTGCAAGTGATCCCACCACCATTCCGGCTGGTCTGATAGGCTTGTACAGGATTCCGTGAAGTCCTCCTCCTCCCCCCGGTCGTAGTTCCGCTGCTTGCTGGTGCGAGGGGGGTGCCAGTGGTGGTGCAACAACATTTTGCCACACACTGCCAAGAAGCCGGGACTCGAACTCAGGATGGTTTCGTTGCCTGGGACAAAACTGAGGTTGCGGAAGATTGTGGAAACGGCAACGGCTCGCTTGCCGAGGTTGTCCTGGCACTCCTGCACGAGGTTGAGGCTGGCACAGTCCGGCTGGAAGTTTTCCTCTTCCAAAACCGTCGTTGACCATCGCGACTCAAACCCAGCCCCCGTTTTCACCACAATCCCAGTCCGTTCCCTAATCACTTCAAGAGGGTCCTTTTCCTCCTCAACCTCCTTATCCGTTTCCTCCTTCTCTTCCTTCTCCGTCTTCACAGCACTAAGGGGCGCCTCCTTCTCCTCCTTTATCACGGGGGCTGGGGCAGAGTTTTTGTCACTATGCTTGTTTTCACCCTTATCCTTCTCCACCTTATCCTTATCCTTGGGTATCACCCAACCCTCCAGCACCCGCCGTTTGTTCTTTTTGCCAGGACTGACTGCCGAGTCGGTTCGGCCCTCTCCCGATTTCCGAGGGTTCTCTGTCCGCAGATCTTTCAGTATCCTGACAAAAGGTTGGGTTTGTCTGTCAAGGGTGTCTGCAGGATGGATATGATCCGTCTCCGCTCCCCCTCCGGCCGCCCAAAGCTCTTCGCTAGCCTCAAAGCCCGAACCGACTCCATCCCATCCCCGCTCGTCGTCGAGCACAAACAGTTCGTCCTTCCGCTCGTCAAACTCAAAGTCCTTCTCTGAGAATCTCGACTCAGTGGTGAAGTCCTTTGGCTGGTGGTGAAGGATTCTGACTTTGTCTCCCCTCCGAAGCAGTTCAGAATCTGGAACTCCCAGTCCACACTCATCCTCGACAACCTCAGGTCGTTTGTCGTACCATCTCAGCCCTTTTGTGCTGTTCTCCTGCTTCTCCCTTTTTCTCTTCCTCATGGCGTCAGTCTTGGTGTTTCCCAGCTCGAGATCCCGGCCGACGTCAAAGACGGCGATAAGGGAGGCTCGCCAGTGCTCAATCAGAGCCTCCAATAATCCTGGCATATTTCCCAGGCCAAAGTATGCGATGCTGTTGTCGTCATAGAGGAGGATGTTTAGGGTGTCCAGCGCCCAGGTTGTCTCCATCAACAAGCCCGACCGCAGGGCCATTACAAGCCTCCATCCCTCGACTGGCTGGACGTCAACTTTTGTCAACCTTTTCCTCCGGTTGAGCAGGGGCTGGGTGCACTCCAGAGACTCCGGGGGGAAGTTGTACATCTCACGACGGCCAGGAGGCATTTGGCGTTGGGGTCCCGGCCCAGGCGGAGGTCTATATTGTCCGGGTCCAGTCTGGCCAGGTCTCTGGGGTCCTTGTGGTCCGGGCGGCCCACGGTCCCCATACATTGGTGATGGTCGTCCATATGAAGGATGCCCATAGCCTGGGAATCCAGGACCGGGAGGTCCCCCAGGACGCGGACCTCCTTGGGGGCCTCCTGGTGGCCCAGGACCAAAACTGGGGCCTTGACCGGAGTAGCCAGGTCGGCCCCATCCAGGAGATCCTGGATACATAGGACCGGGAGGCCGAGGGCCAGGGGGGCCTCCGTAGGGCCCAGGGTAGCCTGAGGGTGGCCTCTGTGCGGGATGGGGGCCAGGTGGGCCTCCAGGTGGTGCCTCTCTACTTGTGGGTGGCCCCGGTGGACCACTAGAAGTGGGCGGCTTAGCAGCTGAACCTCCAGAAGCTCCGCTGTACATACTGCCAGGTGGCGGCATTGGTGCTCCACTTGGGCCCGATGCGTTGCCAGAGTAACCATGTGGGTTGGGAATTCGCTGCACTGGCAAGGCTGGCGGCAAGGTGTCCTGTATGGTGCCGGGGGTTGCCGGGGAGTTGGCCCGCAAGATGACAGGGTGCGCCCCGGGGCCCTGCATCTGTTGAGGTCTCATCATCATCCTGGGACTCTGGGGGGCCATGGGGCCTGGGTTGGGGGGGCCCGAGGGCGGACCATTCCCAGGGCCCATTCCCTTCTGGTATTGCTCGTAGGGTTGTGAGGTGGGAGGGTATGAGGATGGCGGGGGTGTGCTGCCAGAGGTGGGAGGTCCTCCTGGGGCCCCAGGGTAGCCCGGTCGGGGTGGGTATCCTCCGTAGGCCCCTCCCCGATAAGGGTCACTGCCTGGGGGCCCGCTGGCATTGGGGTATCCTCCTGGGTACTGCTGTGGTCCACTGCTGTTGCCTCCTGGATATCCCGGATAACCTGGCTGGGAGGTGGGTGGGTATCCCTGACCAGGGGGTGCGCCCTGTCCTTGCGGGTAGTTGGGTGGATAGCTCGTGCCTGGCGCCATCCCTGGGTGCTGTTGTGGGGGGCCTTGCCGTGGGTCCCCAGCGGGATAGTTGTTGTACGAAGGTGGGAACCCGCTATAGCCGTCCTGGGAGCTGCCTGTGAAGCTGTCCCTCGAGTCTTGACAGTCGTCCTGAGAGCCTGGTGACGGAGCTCGAGGACCTCCCTTCCCTTTCTTCTTTGACTGCGCCTCCACCTGAGCCAAGATGGGGCCTGGATCTATGCCTCCTCGCTCAAAGTGGCACTCAAAGGGAAGCAAGTTCTTGCCATAGTGCTTCTTTAGGGTGTATGCTCCAGAGGAGGAAGGTCCGATGCCCAGCTGGGCCGCGATGTCCTTCCAGGCTTTCTTGTTGGTGCACTCAAGGAAGCCGCCGCGGTCCTTGGTGAAGATGTAGAGCCGGTAGAGGTCGAGGGGGTTCTTGCTGATGGTGGGGCACTGGGTGATGGGGGTGCCGCGCTCCTCCATGAAGCTGAGCAGCTTGTCCAGCCAGGCGCGCCGCTCCGGATGGTCGTCGATCTCATACAGACGCTGCAGATTCTCCACTTTAGCTTGCTGAGGATAACCTCCCTTCGGTGTCGCTCGTCCGCCTGAATTGTCCGACGACTGGGAGAGGGTTGATTGTTGTGACGTCTCATCATGCATCGGCTGCCCGTCGGGCCCAGTGGTGACGAGGGGGCCGCTGACTGAGTTGGTGGTGGAGGTGCCGGAGCCGGGCATGGAGTCACTGGTGGGGGGTGCACTGTCACTGGGGGTGGGGGTGGAGGCAGGTGGCAGGGAGTTTGGAGTGGAGCTGGGGCTTGGGTAACCGGAAGGGGGTTTGGCTGCTCCAGGTGGGTAACCAGCACCTGGGGGGAACCCACCCGAGGAGCCGGGAGGTCCCATGCCAGGGGCTTGGCTACCAGGGGGAGGCATATGAGGTCCATTGTAAGAAGGCCCGTTATAACTGTTGGGTGGATAACCTCCAGGCATCTTTTGTCCTGGGGGCCCATAGGCTCCTGGCCCTGGGGGTCCTCCCATTCTCATGCCTGGATGCTGTGGGTGGCCAGGGGGTCCACCGGGCGGCGGTGCACCTGGCTTGCCACCCATGTTAGGTCCGTTGGGTCCCCAACCTTGGGGTGGGTAGCCACCCTGGCCCTGCGGGGGGTACCCTTGCGGAGGATAACCTGGGCGGGGTCCATAGCCTTGTGGTGGGTAGCCCTGGTGCGGAGGGTAACCTGGACGTTGCTGTGGATAGCCAGGGTAGCCATGGCCGTATGGAGGGACTCCAGGTCCTCCGGGATGACCAGGCTTGTACATGTGTGGTGGGCCCATTTGCTGGCCAGGGTAACCCTGGGGACCTGGCCCTCCTCCCATGGAACTGTTCATGCTTGGACCGTTCCCTTCACTTGCCCCGCTTGCCGGCCTGGGAGGCATCGAGACTGCTCCTCCGTCCCTGGGCTGGGAGATGGCTGGGGACATGGATCTCGAGGACGAGGATCCAGTGGGCGAGGGGGAGGGTCTCGGTCGCGGACTTGGACTTGGTCGAGCCTCCGCAGCCCTCACCCCTTCCTCTCGAGACTCAGGTCGACCGTCGTCGCTGCCCTCCGTTTCAGGAGTGCCCGGTGTCTGCTGTGGCCCTGCGCCTCCCTGGGGAGGAAATCCGGGTCTTGGTCCCGGACTTCCCTGTTGCGGTGGGTGACCAGGGTGGCCAGGAGGGTGGCCGGGGGGATGCCCTGGGTCTCCTGGGTAGCGTTGCTGTCCCGGATAGCCGCCGGGGTAACCAGGGTAACCCCCGCCATAAGGGGGTCTTGGAGGGCCCTGTCCTCTATAGCTTGGTCCTCCTTGGTAGCCAGGGAAGCCGGGATAGCCTGGATGCTCCCCTGTCGGTCCTCCTCCGTAGGGACCCCCTGCTCCTGGTGGTCCTCCTTGTCCTGGAGGAGGTCCTCCCCCTCCCCCTCCCTCGTAATTGCCAGGAAACCGCTGACTTCTATCTTGTAATAATGAGTTCAATGTAGGGGTGTGGCCCCCTGGACCTCCTGGATAGCCGCCTGGAGGGCCTTGGTAGCCTGGGGGACCCTTTGGCGAATACTGTCCATAACCCTGGTAGCCGG
>NYWG01000163.1 GCA_002684915.1 Verrucomicrobiales bacterium | reverse complement strand
TTTTCCATTCTGTAGGACACTGTTTTCTCTTCTCCCAACCATTGTTTGTAATGTTCAACGGGTTTACGTAGGGTGAATGTGTTAACAACATTTTTTCCGTCCCACTTGCAATTAATGTAAGCTCGTCTTCGTTGCTCCTCTGTAAAATTACTAATGTTCAAGTATTGGTTTGTAGACATCAAATCAGACTCAAACTCCTTACCTCGTCCTTTAATAGAAACGTATCCCATCATAGGGCTAATGTGAACTAGACATTTTTCATTTGCTTCACTTTTCAACGCATGATTATAAAACAAAAAGGAGTTATTCGATTTGTAAAACACGTTGTATTTTGATGAAGAAACATTTTCTAAGTCGCCAATTTCGTTAACTATGTTGCTGATGTATTCATCCGTATGCTCTTTAATGGTTTGACCGTCGAACTTCAACGTATGCATTTCATTGTACACATCTTTTAACAAACTTTTTTCGTTGAACCAATGATCCAATGCCGTTTCGCTAATGTCGTCTTTTGACGTGTCTACAATAACAAAATTTTGTTCCTCGTATCCACCTATTTCATCGAATGAATGCGTACAATATAGTGCTACTGAAGATGCGTAAGCAGATATGTCAAAATTAGTCTTTGCAACTTTCTCCTTCACGTCTGCTCCGTTGGACTTGTAAAGGTTGCGTGTTTTCATTAATTGTGGGTGAAGCCAAAATTTATCATGTTCACTCAATGCGTAATCACGGTTCAATTCAATGACAAAGCCTTTGTAAATCGGATAGCCTTTTGTATACGACTGTTCTAAATCCTGACCGAAATTGGATAGGATCTTCACACGAACAACGCCTTTGTTGTTGATTAAATTTTCGAACTTGGCTAAGTGTTCCTTCAACTTCTCTGGGATACCGTTTGGATAACGTTGGTTAAGCTCTGTAGTGTCCATTTAATTCACATTTACTATCCCTTTATAGTAATTTTTGATAAATCGAATGAAACTTGCTTCAACAATATATCAGTCAACTCCTTACGTTTTGATGCTTCTTTCTTATCCCACTCCCCATCTTCTTTATTATATTTACCAGCTAAAAATTCGTCTAAATTGTCCAACTCATTTTGAAGTGGCGAAAGATCTGCCTTTAAATAATAAGGGTACACCGTGAGCAGTAGATTGTTTTTCCAATTGTCTTTAAAGTCGTCCCAAGTCTCTTTACATACTTCCGGAAACAATTTAATGAAGTTTACTATATCTTCCGCTGAAGAAGAAGGATTTTTTTCTACAATTTTATCGTAAAAGTCATGAATAAATTCGAGTCTTTCTACCAGAACAGGTGCATTAATTTGCGCCATTCCTCGTCTCATTTATTTTTTTATTCTATATATACTTGTCTGCCATAAATAAAAGAAATGAGTTTCATTACGAGTAAACAGAACAAAGTCATGACAGAAACTGCTAGACCATCTGCTACAAGAAGTAGAGTAACGATGAAAATTGATGTGGTGCCAATTCCAACTGGAGCTTCATTAAGCAACAATATAGAAAAACGAGCCGCTCAAGAAAGGAACATTAACCAAATTAAAACTCTAGGCAGAGATTTATTTGAAGGGAATAATGCTATCGTTACTGAGCAAGGTTCTAGTAGATTGTACCAAACAGCAGACCTTTACTCAGAGAGTCTATCGATAGAGAAACTTATCCCTATGCTCACATCTAATGACCTTACATTGCGATTGAACGCCGTTCGATCTGGTATTCATTCATCTAGCACTTGCATGGAATTGAAAAGCGGTACTTTGGCTGATATTGTTCAGAAGATACAGGCGGACGAGAGGAATGAGAAAACAACGTCTGTAAGTATCCCAACTAGTAAAGAAGCGGGTAAAATGTTTATTGGTGTAAAACTGAAGGGAGGTAACCATTTCATTCAGAAATTGGATTATGAAATCAGTGGCGATCAAGATGATAAATTACACGTTGAATAACTTTATTAATTTACTTTAAAGCTGTAGTTTCAGAATTAGTTTTTTTTTGTTTCTTTTCTCCCCCCTTTTTACCCTCACTAGCCTTTCTTTTACTATTTGAATTAGCCCCTCCACCGTTTTGCATTTGTACCTCTGGTGTTGGAGGACGCTCGAAAAGAAGTTCATCGATAGGTGGACCTTTTGCCAAGAACTTTGTATTCAAATCCTCAATGGGTAAACTGACATTTGCTATCGCATACTTAGCATACGTTCTAAACTCAATCACACCCTGTTCATACAATGTACGAAGAGTTTCGTTGCTAACAAATGGAGTCACAGGGAAGAATACTTGTACACTGTGATTCAATTTTGCTTCGTGTACATCCTTTTCCTTTGTAAAATCAATACCTTTTTTTATTTCTTGTTTATGTATGATGTTGTACAAATGACTCAATACCATACCTAATTTCTTCTTCCAGAACAAAACCGTAGCCTGGAAAACTTCATGCTGTCCTTCCGTATCGCTTTTTGAACCTAACCCACCTCCTCCTTCAGCCATTATCATGCTACGAGGAACGCCTAGCGTTGAGCATACATCTTCAATCAATGTTTTATGGATACCACCGTAATCCCCTCTACCCGTGTTTTGAGGCCCACTAACAAGGTGTTGTCCGTTGGGAAGAGGAACCACATTTTCTAGTGTCTTCTCCGCCTTTTTCGCATGCTTTTTACCTAAAAACTTGTCATATAAATCCATTTGTTGATTTAGGATGCTTACATTTCCCTTGTTGCGTTGGAAACGCATGTCCTCCGTTATTTGGGACGTGTTGGAGTCGGCGTAAAAGTCGTAGTCCACGCCTTCTTTTTTCTCAGCGTTTGCACTTTCTTGTATTTCTGTAAATACCGTATTCTCCGCTCTACGTACTTCCATCGCAACGGCTGTTTCTCTTAATCTTTTAAGAAACAGTAATCGTGGAACGACTTTGTGCACTAAGGAAGTAAATTGACCCATTGGTGTTATTCTAAAGCCGAATTGGTCAAATACGATAGTGTTTGGTATTTCGTCCTCTACAGATGATACATTCATGACTCGATATGTGTACGAGCTTTGTTCTACCGTGATCTCTAAATGATACTGTCCGATATTCATAATTTGTGGGACATTATTTTTCACGCTTACTACAGCGAAACCAAAACACAGTACCTGGTCTAATAGGTCTTTTGTGAATGGAATCCAAATATCTTCAACCTCTGATCTCAATTTAGCATTTACTTCCATCTTTTTGTCTCGACAACCACCTTTACAAAAAGAGATTCCATTGTTTAACAACTGACTTGCTATCAGGTGACTACACATGTGAAGGATTGGATCTTGTACAAAACATGAATGTAAATAATTCATCGATTCTAAAGGGACTTTAAATGATCTGTTCATTGTATATAAGTTTACATTTGTTTATTTATAGTGTAAATGAAAAGAAAGCGTGTAGATGATGAAATTGTGCAAGCAACGACCAGGCCCTTCCAAAAAAGAGATGAATTGATGAATGTATGTTTGCAACTAAATTTAAAATACAATACTGAAATGAACTTGGAAGCAACCGATTTGAGCATATACCGGTATGCAGAAACTATAGACACGTTAGACATGTTAAAAAGTTTTGTTGCGAAATTAAAGCAATCGATTATAGATAGAGAAGAGCTTATATTTATGAGAGAATAGTATATAAACAATTTTTTATATATAAAATGAGTTGTAATGTAGATCTTTTACATGCAGGAATATGGACATTCTATTCTGGATGTTCTCTTTTACTAGGGGCTGTTATATCGTATGCAGCTTTGGAACCTGTTGAAAAGGAAATTTTATTACAAGAACGCAATAATATAGAAAGTAGGAAGTCTACACAAACTTCATTTGACGTAGATCCTGCGCAGGTTCGCGCTCGCCGGGTAACAAAAAAGGTAAATTTCCTAGTTTGAGCGCATCCACTTGGTCACCATTTAAAAAGATTTCAACTGGATTGTCTTCAAGATATTTATTTCCAACCATGTACAATTTATTCTGTATATTTCCATCTTCATTTTTGAACTTTTTTAACACCCATGTGTGCAACAAGCCAACCTGAATAATTCTACCTTCAATATCATTAACTTTGATTTGAATGGAATCCATTACGTGTGTAGCATCAAATATTGCACCGGAGAGTATCTTACTAAAAATGGGTCGGAGTGCAAACCCTATACCTAAACCTAACCCTGAGACGAGGTATAGGGCAACAGCGGATCCGAAAATATAGTAGAAGGACCCGATAATAGCGACACTGAAGAAAACAAGTGCAAACAATTGTATTCTAAAATTGTGCCTCCGACCGAAGAGGCGAAGTCCACAGGAAAGCACGATTAAGGAAGGTATAAGTATACCCAACCCTATCAGGACATGTTGGAGATCCATTATTAAAATAGTAGTAGAGTATAAGTATGTTAAAAATATTAAAAAATGAAGAAAGATGATGAACGACGTTTGCACGTGTCCTATATTCCCCGTTTAATAACAAAACGAAAACAAAAAGTTATTTATCAATATGCCCAACGCTTCTACACTCCATACATCTTTGTACTGTGGATACTAGTGGCTTTTGACATCGACGATTGCTCTCATATGAAATACATTGTTCCCTTCTTAACAGTGGTCGCTTCCATTCATGCAACAGTTTATAAATACGATACTTATTACAAAGATCTGATGTACGTGATGCAAACTGAATCAATAGAAGTGGATTGGTATACAAAAATGCACTACGTGACATTTGAATTTATTATACAAATTTTCTGTTGCTTTGTGAGTATGTATTGGGTAGATGAAGTACATACATGTATGTTTGATTTAAACCGTAAGTACCAGTCTTCCTTGTTCATTACAGTAATTATGTTGACGTTTGTGCTTCACGTTGGACATTATAAACAGACAAAAAAACAAACTGAATATTTTGTTCGAAGTTCGTATAACCATTTGACTAATGTAGATGTATAATTTTTTACTCGAAAAATATTTCTGGACAACATTCTTGCCTTACTATCTTCGGCTTCCTTCCCTTTTCTATTCCATGCCTTTCTTGTAGTGGCTTTCCATGCGCACTCATCTGTGGTATAATGGAAGCAATATCCTCCAACGCCACTGCACTTTGTGGCACTGGGTTTTTATATTTTGAGACACAATCACATCGCATGCAACCTTTTGAATGTGGTCCAGGCATGTTTAATCTCTCCTGTGGATTCATTTGAAAATAACGCCCCAAGTAACTGTTTGGACCTATATTCTTCCTTTCTGTTTCTCCACAACACGTCCAGTGTCTTTTTACGTAGTCCCACGTTCCGGGATGATAGGTACACTTCCAGCTACCTAAATTTTCTATCTCTGTGAAAAACCGTCCACATACTTTACATTCATGAACTTGTAAAAACACCTTCAACACCCGTCGAACCTGCGCGTTGCTGGAGTATAAGCCACCTTGAAGATTTGCCATTATGTAGATGCCTTACAGTTATTTATACCTTCCATTTATTATTCAACATTTCAACGGCGTGTGATACCTGACAGCTTTCTAATTCGTTTTGTGTTTTGTACTCAATAGGTTTCCACTGGTGGATGTCAACCGCTTTTATGGTCACGTTCATGCTTCGCTTTTTCTTCAACAGCACGCCAGCGTACTCTTCTGTGCATAAAATTTTCTCGTCCGATTCATATACAATCTCAGCGTTTCCGAAAGCCCGGTGGGTTTTGCACAGCATGAAAATGTGATCATTGTACGTATGATTCGTAATCTCTGATCGAACGTACTGAAAACTGAAGATAACATCATTGGAAGTGGCTTCACAACTGTAGTCCATATGCCAGGCCATGTTTTGTTTCTTCTCTTGAATGTCCTCTTGGTCGAATTCAAGAGAAGTTAAAAAGGTGGCTGGAGGTCGGTTGAAGTGTTGTGTATTAGGGGTATAGTATACAAATTTCTCACCGTCCTCCGCCACATCTTTAACAAAGAAGAAGGAAACCACAGCAAAAACCACAGCGACCATCACGTAGTGGTACTTACTGTTTGTTAGTTTACTACCTTTTAAATTCTGGAGGTACCCATCGGATTTCTTTTTACATGAGGAACAACAGGTGCACTTTTTCATTTACAAGAGGTACATGATCATTTATACCCTTGAACTATGAAAATCTAGTATATATTAAGATGCCTTTGTGTATAATAATATGAGCTCTAGTATTAGCTTAACAAAAACGCAACGACTGTTGTATGAAGCCTACAGTATTGATTATAAGGAAGGTGATTTGGATAAGAAAATGGGCGAATATTGGACGCATGTTGAAGACAACACAAAAGAAAATGAATCCGGCGCGCAAAAGACTAATTTCATGTACATGTTTTCAAGCAGGCCCGACAGTGTACCTGAGAACTTTAAATCGTTTCCATTTATTAAAAAGAAGGGAGAAAATGAAGCTTTTACAAATGATGATATAACAAACCTGAACTACCTTCATCGTTTAGTAAAACGATTGCACTACGATGACCAAACGCAAATGGCTGAAGTTGGAGCAAGACTAATTTCGTCAATCAAAGATAATGACTTACGCTGGACTCTGAGAAAAACACTAAGCTTACGAAATCTAAGTACCCAAATCAAAGAAAACGACACACGGTTAGCAAATAGCATGCTAGATGGATTCGCTCCATCAGACCTGATAGAGGAAATGAAGAGAATACAAGGCGACATATACAAGGCGACTGGTGAATTGAAGCCAACCCCAAAACGGGAAAGAGAAAAACTAGGATATGATGTACCCGTTGTAGCTGCTTCCATACATATTGATACAAGTCGTGAGGGTTTTGAAAACGCACGATACGATGTTTCAAAATTAATTCGAAGTCTTGCAAAATTTTCTGTTGATGATGAGAATACTGACACCTATATTGATGGGTTTAGTGATACAAACGGTGTACAAATGAATAAATGGCCTTCTTGTGACACACCTGGAAAACGGCTTCAAGGCTACCACAATTCACTGTATGCTAAAGCACAGTCCACGTTGAACCGATTGAGCCATCAGCAGGAAGCCATCAATGAGTATAGAATGCGACACATCAAACGAGAATGGGACCATTACGCGGTGTTTTGCAAAACAGATATTTTTCGGCTTCCACCTGGCTACAACCCTGTGCCACCAACGAATTCATGGATTACCAATAGCAATACAAAGTTTACGAAGATGAATTCAGCGCTACATGGGAAGTTACTGAACAAAAAGGTGTGGGACTTAGAAGATTACTTGTACTTCGATCCAACCTTAGTCACCGATAACGCTGGTTTTGAAGCTTGGCAGCGGTGGGCAGAGAATGAAAAGAGGAAATACTCTATCTACTGCTTAGAAGAGTTTGTGAAACCTGATGATTGGGAAACATTTGACCCCAATTGGACTGACGATGAAAAGAAAAACTTTAAGCCAAATCCTCTAGAGGCCATCACGGTCCGCTTCAACAAATTGCGTCCATTTAAAGATAAAAAACCCCGGAAAAAAATTGTTAAATATGTTCCACCTGACCTCACGTATTTGGAAAGTAAGACTAAACAAGAGCTACAAGAGGTACGGAGTGATATAATGTTAACTCTTCAAACAGATGGAGCAAATGGAAGAGCTAATTTTACACGTGATGAAAGAGCAATTTACGACAGAGCGGGGGAATTGATAAAGGAGAAGGAAAAAGAAGAAGCAGAAGAGGAGAGAAGAAGACTAGAACGAGAAGCAGAAAAGGAAAGAGAACGACAAGCAGCAGAAGCAAAGAAAACCAAGTGTGAAAATAGTTTTATGAGCCGTGAACAGCTTCTTGAGAATGAATTAAAAGCCGGAAATGATGAGATCGAAGGACTCACCATTATAAAAAACGGCAATACATATACTTCTGTCAGTGACATGAAAGCATTAATAATGGAAGGAATCGACGGGGACTGTGACGAATATGACGTGAAGTTGGAGGAAGCAGCTAACAAACTTATAAAATTTGTAAAAGATAAGGGGGCCAGCATTAACAGAAAGCTGATGAAAAAGGCAGTTGGTGATTGGGTTGAGTTTAATATGTCGAAATTGCAGAAGCTTAACATAAGGAAAAAAGACAACAAAATAACATCAGTAAGAAAAATAGATATTTCAGAGGAAATAACGGATTTGTATAAATTACTACAGAATAAATTCGGGTTGTCTATGGTTTCGAAACTGAGAGGCGACAGAGACGTAATTAGTGATCTTATAAGCTCCGCTTTAATAAAAAACGGGTTAGGAAAAGAACCACTTGTAGACATCAATTTGGAACATGTTGGCAATGATGTGTACAAATTTAAAGATGGAAATAAAACAAAATATTTGCGCCCCGTTAAAGAAAACGAGACTGCTTACCTGAATTTTATTCGTATATTCAGCGAAAAAGGTAAGACTAGAGGATTTAATCATGTTATACCTGTTAATATTTTAGTTGACATAGATAATGGAGACAGTATAGATGCGAAAAAAGAAGATGATGAGTTTACCTATTTAACTGTAGGCAACAAGAGATTTAAATTTGTGGAGGAAAAGGAGAGCGTAAGTGATCCGGACGAAGCATTTGAACCAAAGTTGGACAACGTTAAACTGTTCTTTGAACAAGAGAAAGTGGGGCAAACACTCGGCTCGTGGATTAAACAAACCTATTACCAGGATATTGACGAAGAAAAAATAGGAAAAAGTGGATGGCCGAAAAAGAAGCCTGTAGTCAACACGGTGGTACTTTTAGATAACGTTGATCTAAGAACAAAGGTTTTCAACATCATAAAATCGGCCAAAGCGGGCATTGACGAATTTCACAGCATAAGTCCGGGAAGATTTATTCACCATGACATAAAGACGGATAATTTGACCATAGATGATAATAATGTAGTACATGTGTTCGATTTCGACATGGTTATTGACACTAATCTAGGTTTTGATGATGCGAACCTTCCTCAAAAGATACTTGTTCCTAAGCCAAATCAGAATAAAAAGTATAGTGAAAAACTTAACGATCGATTCAGAGATGAAGCCACCATGGTAAAGTATCTTAAGAAATCATCACACATAGCATTTGACTACCATCAACTTGGATTAGCAGCGTTGCAACTCGGTGGAATATTTGATTGGCACGGTGAATATGACTTTAGTAGGGTGGCCGATAAAGATGGTGACATTAGGTTGTCACACACAGGCCAAAGTAAACCTACGGACCTATTTTGGGACCTTACCAAGGACAGTAATATTCCAGACATTACGAAGGTAAAAATTAATAATTTTTGGTATACCGTAACAAAAAATAAGGATGACCAGGTGAAAAGAGGAGATGGTTTTATTACGAAATACAGAGAAGCAAATACCAGAAAACCAGTAAGGACGTTCAACTTGTCCAAAGAAGCTTCAGCTTATGTGTGGAATACGTTGTTTCAAACGACAACGGAAATGCTGGAGAAAGCTACTCGAGAACAAAAGATATTGCAAAGTCTGGATACTGTCCAATCCCCGATGCAATTCATCTCGCAATCGCGCCAGCCTGTGTTTGAACGTGTGCAAATTCAATCGGATTATGGGGACGAAGAGGATTTGGAAGCGTTGATGGAGTACGATCCTTTACTGGATGGAGAAAATATTGAGGTTAGCAGCCATATCAGCGATGCAGAATTTGAGCGCATGTTGAACGAGTCAACCGATTACGATGCCTTAAGCAAACACATTGAGCGAGAAAACAAGGCATACTCCGATCACAGCACAGAAGTAGAAGAGGATGCGAAATCAGTCTCTTCGAAGCATTCTAATTCGTCTGAAGTCTCCGTAGCCAGTCAAATGTCCAACATGTCGGACAATAGTGTTGCATCCAACATGTCCTCCAATAGTGTTGCGTCCAACATATCTGCCGCTTCAAATATTTCCGCAGCATCGAACATGTCGGCCCATAGTGTCGCATCCAATTTATCGGCAGCATCGGAAAAATCCAACATGAGTGAAATGTCCAACCATTCGTATGCAAGTCACCGATCAATAGAAAGTGAAGAAGCCTACCCTACTTCTGAACATTCAAACGATAGCTACGGTAAATATTCGGAACAGAGCTACAACCAAACATCATCGTATGGAAACAGTAGCAGCCACAGTTCCAGTGAGAGCAGCGGCAAAGAATTAGGATACAGTAATGGATTGAGCGAATCTAGCGACCATGGAATGTCGGAAAGTAGTGATCATGAATCATCGAACGAAAGCATGGGTTACAGTTCGAGCGGGGGTTCATCGTCCAACAATCATTCGTACAATTCGAGTTCTGATACAGAGTCGTAAATAAAAATAATTAAAGTATAAATTTCATTTTTTACTTATCTAAATGAGTACCATTTACGCGTGTTTTTTAAGAAATGATACAGATATTATGGAAGCCCACATACTAAACAAATTGGCGTCTATGATAGCGCCACAATGCGAAGAAGGCGTTGAACCTCAAATTCATGTGGAATTATTTTTTCCAGACGCGGAAGAAGAGAGGAAAGAGAACGAGCTGGTCAGTGGACAAGCATGTAGCATTCATTACAACGGTTCCGTTTTTTTAACACGAAAACGTTTTAGTAGAAAACAGTGGAATTTTAGAAGTCTAGATACGACCGCAGAACAATACAACTCTGTTTTAGATTACTGTAAACAAGCCGTTGGATGTAGGTTCAACCACGTTGGGTATTTTCTTCAACCATTAATTTCGATTGATCATGCATGGCCGTTACATTTTGGTTACAAAAAGAGATATTACTGTAGTGAAATAGTAATTGAGGCCCTCAAAGAAGGAGGCGTTTTCTCTAAAAATATGGTGTCCCAAATTCACCCACAGACTCTGTATGCCATGTTGAAGGACGAAACAACCTCCGCTTGTGTAAGAAACGTAAGAAATTTGACGTTTGATTTTTAATGTGGCAAACAGTACCGGTACCATGAGGCTAAGTACAAGCAGTACAAAGAAAAAAGGCCGGGTGGTATCCAATACAGAGGGTGAGGTTCAAACCATATGGCCAAAATGGTTGCCCATTTACCAGCAAAACCAGAGCACAATATAGCACGGGCGTAATTCAACGTATAGAAGTATTCAAACCACCACACGGTTGGTATCCAATACATTAAATACAAGACAATCGAGACAGGTTCAAATGAATCAGCAATTAATATACTGTTGTACAGTATTAGACACATGAACCAAAACCGAAGGATAGAAAATTTACATGATAGATATGGTTTTTCCTCAATTTGTTCTATTTTACCTATACTAATGTTGGTGGTCGATGCCCCTTGTAAGAGTCTTCCAATAAAAACAAAATTAATATTAACGATAGACGCTAATATCACATTTTTCATAATTTTTAATAAGTATTTATTCTCCTTTTATATGTACAAATGAAGTCGCTTTGGATTTTAGGCTATGGGAGGCTCCTTGTGGATACACAATTTCTTCTAGATTATAGTAGGGTAAGCATGCGATTCAATGGTGTCGCCATGCCAGTGGATATTAGAGAAGGGGTGCGTTTGCTATACGAGACATTGGATCGTGATTATTACAGGTACACAAAATTTATGAATCAAGGCATCGGTAACTACGCTTACACGTGGTTGAAGAAAATTACGTCAGATCCACATTTAATAGTAGACATGCCCACCCTACGCATAATAGCATTTTCTACTGATAGTTTGGTAAGTTGCGTTTTTCGATGCCATAGTTATGATCAACATTTGAAAAAAAAGAAGACGTACCATGTGATGGCGAAAATAAATTTAGAAAATTACATAACCACGGTAAAATGTAGGGTATATAAGAATAAACAATATACTTACAAATAACCCTAAGTCTAATGTTTAAAACACCATATAAAAGTATTTATAGGGTACACAGCGTAGAGGAAGCTTTACAATTTGACATAGGAGAGGGAAAGACAGATATGCTATTATATTTTGTCGATTTGTACGATGTCTTGTTGAGCGTCCGTTCCGGTTTGATGGACAAGCCTTCTTTAAACCAAATATTAGAGCTTCGCATGAAATGTACGGAATACCTATTAGAACATTATCATGAGTTATATCGTCCTATTCCAGGTGTATTATTAGGTTGGACCACCAGTCTTTTGCTGTTTGTCATTATATTGCATCTAATTCACCTTCAATACGATGGTACAAACATGTTTTTGACAGATAAAAATAAAGAGTATATAAAACAGCATAGGTTAAGAATTTACACCTTTCCAGACCCGGAGGAGTGGTGTTTTGCAACGTTTATATCGTTTATGGATGTAATTGCATTTCGATGGAAACAACTGACACCAAATGACCAATTAGACGAAATATTAGAGTTGTGTTGGAGACTGTGTAGTCGTTTTATGTTGAGTATGCATTCAAAACTACTATTAAATGTAGAATCGTTTCGAGAATCAATTAAAGGGAAACCAGATCACGCCAGGTTGTCGGAGAAGGCAATGATCATGTGTATGTCGCGTTTCTATTGGTTTGTGAGTACATTTAATTACATGAGACGTTGGAAAAAGGCAACTTCGGTATATGCTCCAACTCTTGAATCATGCAATTGGGACAAGTTTATTGTACGTGAAAAACGTCACTTTATTACGAGAAGATTTCGTGACAATATTTTAACAGTGCTGTTTGATAAAATAATACTGTACGGAGACAAAGAGATAGCCTCCCACAACCAATTGGGTGAAGACGTATCTAGCATGACATGTTTGTACCAACGAGCACCCGCTGGACAATTAAATAAACTACAAAAAATGATAACGTACGATGAATATGAAGACATAATTAAGTATGAACCAATAAAAGATTGGGTGCATTTGATCATGTTGAATCAACATTTCGTCAGC
>NYWG01000162.1 GCA_002684915.1 Verrucomicrobiales bacterium | reverse complement strand
TGAATACACTTTTGCTGATAATAATAGTGCTGAGATAACTGTTGACAACGACTTTACCGCGACCCAGCCACTTGACCACAAACTTCTTTGCCCCGATTTAACAAAATCAACTGAATGTCCTGATGATGGAACCGTTGAGGATGATTTGCCGAATTGTTCCGACGACGGATTACAAAAGGACGACAAGTGCGTAGGGGACAAATATTGCGGGAATGATTATACCGATTCTACTTTATTTGATTATGATTATGTTGTGAATTGCCCCGAAATTAGTCCAAATAAGACCATATACGATGTAAGTGTTCTTAATACCGAGGACAAAAATTTACACGAGCCCAAGTTTGCTAAAAATTTAGAAGTAAAAGAGTTGGGGGGAACTGTAAAAACATGTGACATTAGGTCGGGTCATAAGTATGGAAAAAGCTGTGTAAATGATGCCGATTGTATTCCGGGAACTAATGAATACGACCTGAACCGTTCAGATTATAATCAAGCTAAGTGCGTTGAGGAAAGTAGCAAATTTTGCCTCGCCACCGATCATTACGGTATCGGCGACGGAACCCCAACAAGACCACCGGCCATAGAATTCGCGACCGGGCCCTACTACCTAAATCAGACCGGCAAGTATGAAGATGCGTGCCCGACAGATTACGAAGAAATTACGGACGAACACGAATGCAAACAGGCTTACGACTACCTGCACGCGTCCGTCGACGACGCCTTTAGGCACGTCGGTGAGACTTTAAGCGACAACTTCAGGCGATTATCATCCGATTCAACGTTACCAATGGATTACTCAAACATTTATGCCCATCATAGTCCTCAATGCGAGGACCTGTCCGGTGAGCTAAAAAACAAGTGTTACGAGATGGCGGCTGGCGTGTATTTTAACGACGACTCGTGTCCGACGTGCGGCCCGAAGATAAGAGCAGATGTCGCCATTTCCAGGTACAGCTGCCAGGGCAACCTGGGCATTTACAGTCGAACAGACGGTCAATCGTGTACCAAAAACGAAGATTGCGAAAATAAGCGCTGTGGCGGACTCGACGACGGTGTGTCGTGTTTGACAGACGATGATTGTGTCAACGTGTGCAAACCGTACGTCGACGGTGGAACTGTAGTCAATCCAACCATGGGTACGCGACCCCCTGAGTGTCCAACGCCAGACCAAATGACTTGTCAAAATGTTAATAACAATGTGTGCGCAGAACGTACCGACAACTTGCTGAAAACTTTATACGACGAGCAAATCTGGCCCATGTACGCAGGGGGAAACGCCGGAAAATTCATACCACCCGGCTGCACCTGGCGCTCTAATCATAATAAGACCGACACTCACTTGATAAAAGACAACGAACACATCCACGGCAAAGGAAGCATCAATCCATTAAAAATTTATGAGAATTCAAAAGAACTAGGAAAGGAAAAGTACAAATATATTTCGCCATATGTTGGTGGAGGAAGTTTTCCGGGCGCAGAGGCAGATAATTTAAGAGATAATTCCCGCGTTACCTTTGATTTTAAAGACGTAAAGCCAAAGTACAACGACATCATAAAATCTGGACAGTTATTTGATTTGTCTACAGGAGGACAACTAGACTTGTTTTCGACTGTCGGGTTGCGAGATGGACAGCGCGATAGCAGTGCGTGTAACGAAAACAAGTACATCGCCGGCGACGACGCAGAAAAAAATGAATGCGACACCGACACGTACGGGTCAAAGCACACGGCCGAGCTATGCGATTTCAACGATGAAAAATTCTGCAATTTTACGAAATTTGAAGAACCCAGTCGTAAATTTTGCCAGTTTTTTCATAGATCCGCCACAGATTTAGCACCACAACAAAGTACACGAACAGACCAGACGAGTTTTTCCCGTGTACTTGAGGCGGGTGTTAGCAGAGACGATTGCGAACAGCTCACCCATTATAAAGGTCAAAAATACGAATGGGACGAAAGCAGCTCGCGGTGCCAATTACAGAATTACCTTAGAGACGACGAGACCGACGGCGAATTAAAAATTCTATGTAAAACCGACGCGGACTGCGAAGGATTTGGAGTTTTGGACCAAGATTTTATAGACAGAAATAATGATCCCGACACCGGCGCGCCCCTTCCATTTAGTCTAAAAAATGGCGCGTGCGGAAAACAATATCGCATGGATGCCATCCAGAACGACGACGTAAACACGTCTGAAGCGTGCAAAAACGCGTGCGTCGCGATTCGTAACTGCGTAGCGCACCAATTCTTCGGCGACTCTGGCGGGTGCCAACTCGTGATCGACGAGATGCGCGTTGTTAACGAATTTTATGACCAAGCCGGCAGGTGCTCTGACACAGGGACAAACTGCGTCACGAACGCCGACTGCGGTGCGGGAGACGCGACGTGCGATCCGATCGTAACCGGCAGGTGCTCTGACACACGGACAAACTGCGTCACGAACGACGACTGCGCGGGAGACTCGACGTGCGATCCTAAAAAATGGTACGAATATAATACTCTTTCGCAAATGACAAAAGAGGAAGGTGCGGCTCTAAAGGCCTTTGAAGGCTTTGACGGTTTTGAGCAAGTTTGCAATAATTTAGGCGGCACCGTAGATTATGAAGTGATTGACACCCCTAACAAATACAATTGTTGGGGAGGGTTGAGCAGATTATCATTTCCTATTGATAATGATGATGCCCTTCAAAGCTTTCAAGGTCATATTTTATCAAACGGCGTGACGCATGAACCGTACCAACCGCCCGCAGAGTTTTCCAATAAATATTTACACTACCACAGCGTGCATGGCGACGGCGGTTATTTAATAGCACCTGGCGGATGGTCCAATCGCTATAGGGACGAGCGCCAGCTCTCTACTAATCCTCTCAATTTTTATAAGACTTGGGGTACTGCTGAAGGAGCCGCTGGTCAAGCTGATGAGAATGAATATTCCAACAGACAAAGGCATCCTAATACGACGATCGATGACTTCACAATGTTAGCTCGGTGCTCTGACACAGACACAAACTGCACGTCGAACGACGACTGCGTTGCAGGAAGGGCTTGGCGCGCGGGAGACGCGACGTGCGAAGCAAATGAAATAAGCTTGATGCCAAACGGCGTATTTCCGGGAACTAAATTTGCGCGAACAAAACCGCGCATATTTGATGTCAAAGAAACGGGCGTCCCGGATTTTAACTTAATAGACGTTCCGTATACACTTGAAAATGCATACGACGCCGATACCTGCCCCAACCTGATTGCGTTAGACGAACAACCGGATCCGCTAACAGATGTACCAAGTTGCGATGACCCAAATCTTGCGCTAAATGATATCTGCCGAGGCACGGGCAAGTGTGGTACGGAAGCCAAGGCGTGGCACGAAAGATACGGAGACTCTGCATCCGGCGGACATACCAGAAGCAGCAACGGTGCAGTTGTTTCGTCGTCTCAGCTTGGTAATGTTGGAACTTTTCCTAGACAGGACGATGAATTCAGATTTGACGTACCAGCATACAATTACTACCGGAGCAGGTGTTCCAAAGAGCCCAACCAAATATATACGACTCCAGACAGGTGTGTTTTTACGTGGTTAGGCGAGACGCCGGGAAACGTCGGCTACAAAATCAGAGCGTCAAGCTTTTACCACGATATGCCGCAGGCAGCCGACGGACCCTATAACACTCAATATTTTGGACAACCTGATACTAAGTACATGCCACATAAAGCAATGAGAAATGCGTCCAAACATGTTAAAAATTGTGAATGGCGCCGGCGCTATCCGACTTCCGGGCCTGGTTGGTCAATGAGCCCTGACTATTTTTATGCGAACCCTGGGTATTCCAATGACTGGTTTTATTATAGAACGGACAACGGAGTAGCAGGTTATCATAGAAATAGGTGCACCTATTTCGGCACCGAGTTCAATGGAGAGTCATGTTCTAATGATTATGATTGTTTTTGTGATGAAGAAGATGAGAATTGTTGGGAAGATAATAAGTGTGTTAATAATACTGACATTGATTGGGACAGACGCGAGGGTGTTCTGTTGGACGGCGCCGGTGTAGTCAGAAATGAGTTCCTGATTCAATATGCATCTGCCTTGTACGGATCCTGGGATGGCACGAACCAGATGTATTTCGGAAGTGGACCCACACATTCAGGGGCTTTCGACACCGATTACGACTTGAGGACTAATCTTTGTCACGAAGACGAGTTCTGGTCGTCTGAGAGAGGCCTTTACTACCATTATTGCGAAAGCGGCTTAGGGGCGAGTCAGCATGGGATGGATCATTTGTGTACTGATGATTTGGATAATATAGGAGAATACTATGGATACTATGGAACTAAGCGGCGGCTGTCAGCTATTGAAGATGAAAACGGTCACGCGGACTTTTCAACCATCGAGGGCGAGTGGATTGAGTTCGAGATGCCACCTGGCAGCTATGTAAGGCCAACTACAATCCAGGTCGGTTCTGTCGCTGGCGCTTATGAAGGTGCACATACTGCCGGGCTGAATAATGAAGATTTAGCCTTTTCTGGTTCCCCAAAGGACTGGAAAGTTTATGGTTATGTTCCGAGTGGATTCCGTGAAGGTGGTGACCCGATGTGGAGAGAGCTAGTTTCAAAAAGCGACGAAGTCCCGTCAATCGGACTTAACGGATCTTCTTATGATTGTGGCGATGGTGTTGACACCGACGTAGCCGATGCTAATTGCACCGCCCTATACACGAAGTTTGCCCTCGTAATTAAAAAAATCCATGGCGATCCAACAGTGTTTAGTTATGGGTACGGTGGAGATGGTATTGACGAGGTGTCGATGGCGACGGTCGCACATTTTAGAGTTGAGGGACACGAGATTGATGGTGGGCAAGACGCCCAGTTATATAAAGTCTCATCGCTTGACCGCGGTACTTGCATCGGCGGAGATAAAGATGGAGACGATTGTTCCGACAACTACGCATGCCCTTCGGGTAGTTGCGACACTTCGCCGGCGGCGCGGCCTCAAAAATGGGAAACTTTTCTACCAAACTGGAAATATCATAAAAACTCCTCTGGAT
Organism: Verrucomicrobiales bacterium; assembly: GCA_002684915.1. Lineage (GTDB taxonomy): Bacteria > Verrucomicrobiota > Verrucomicrobiia > Limisphaerales > UBA1096 > UBA1096. The sequence goes on along the minus strand of NYWG01000162.1, from coordinate 73,069 downwards.
TTGATTTCTCAATTTATGACGACGATGAGACTGACGGTTTAAACGAACAATTTAAATCGTGTGCGATGGCATGCGATCATTCAGTATATGGATTCTACGGTCTGAAAACCTGTTCCAACGCCGGCGATCTGTGTACCTCAGACAATGATTGCGCAGGTTCCGATAGATGTGAGGGGCTTGCGACCACGTCTTCAACCACCATGAGCGATAAATATTCTGCTGGATGCACCAATGATTGTTGTTACAAAACGTGTCTAGAACAGCTCGAAGAAGACGACGATGTTTCCAATAAGACGTCTCTGAACGGGGGAAAAGGCAAGCCCGCGGATTGTGCCCAATATTGTTATTCTGATGAAGACGACCCATCTAATCAGGGAATTCCAACGTATTCAGAGAATATAGAACTTCCGGAAAATTTTCGTAATGATATATATAGCAAAATCACAATTGATGACGAAGAGGGGTTGAAAGATTACTTTTTGGATTTTGATTCTAAACAACGACCCGGCGAGCTGTCATCTCGTTGTTATACAAAATGCGAAGAACATGCTGATAATGGCAAAGAACGCGCAGCATGTGCAAACACGTGCTACGGAAATCCACCCTTTCACGTAGTAAATAACGAAAACATGTTATTTAATTACCTTGAAAACGACGAGACGGTTACCTATAATTACGAGCCGTTCCTTGGCGAAATCCAAAAAATGGACAAGGACAGTGCAGTTTGCACATACAAGAAAAGTGGTGTTGATGGAGATTGGGTCACGACAGATTTTGTATGTGAAAGTGATTTCCAGTGTTCTGATGTATTTCAAAAATCTACCCGGCACAGTCATGCGTGTATTCAACCCTCGAGTGCTTGGACCATTGGCGACCAATGTGTACTTCATACCGAATTCGACGGCGGAGGAAGCCCAGTTTATCCGGATGGGCCTGAGCCTACACCAGTGTGCTATAACGGGAAAACCATTTCCGAGCAAGCGTGCGAGAAATATGCGGACGCGATGGGCTTGGACTTTTACAGCAACCAATTATCCCCAACCGGCACCCGCCCAAATGGATGCGTAAACCCATATGGATGTTATGAAGTTTCCGGAATGTTTCATTGGGTAGGATACAACACGACTAGTGATTGCGGTTCTGTCGGTGAGAATTTTGAATTTGCAAAAGTAACTCCAAAAGAAGAGAGCACGGGATTTTGCATGAGTACGGAAGATTTAAGTAGTTTCACATCCGACGATTTCGCCAACCTGGACGACTGTAACTTCGACACTGATTGCGCTGACAGTGCAACATGCTTTCCGTATCACCAACATTGCGTCAAATATTTAACTGATCCAGGACTAGACCCCCGAATTGGATTTATTGGAGATTATGAGATGCCGTTTAATGTAAACGACGGGGACCCGCTAAATAATTTGAACGCTAACAAGGCGTGTTGCTGGAAATCGTGCTCAAGTGATCTTACTGGCCCGAAGACTGATCAAGATATCAAGGCGTGCGTCGCAGCTTGTTTCTCGAATCCCGTATCTCAAGACCAAGAATCAACAGAGACAGGACCCCCCGTCATTACTTTGAGTGATAAAGTTATGGGCGCGACACTCTCAGTTTCTTCGGCGAAGCCCGTCTTGTCTCATCTCGACGATTGGGGCGGCTCTAGAAGCGAAGCTGACTTCTTTGACGGTGATAAATCAGCGCCGATAGGATGTTTCAACACTTGCGTCGACGCGACTAAAAGCATAGCTAATAAGCACGATGGGATAGATTTTACGCAAGTTTGCGCAAAAGCTTGTTATGCCGGATCTATATCTTACCCAAGTAATTCCTATAATAATTATCGCGTCCTTCCCGAAAATCCTGTGACAAGTACCTCAAAACATTACGAAGCAAACAAACTTTCAGAATTTATGAACGCCGACGCCCGCTTCACGTGCAGGCAGCCCACGTGCAAAATCGACTACTGCTCAGCCCTAGGGTTGACTAAGCAAGGTGATGATTGCGTGGTAAAAACTGAAGACCAGTGTGGAAAATTGCCCAACGGACATTGGGAAAATGACGAGTGTTATAAACAGGAAGACCCTAGTTTGGAACAAAAAATATACGGCAATTCGAGGTACCCGCATCAAAAAGTGTGCAAATACAAAAATCCATTTATTGCAGACGACGCAGACGACGCAGGCGAGGTAACCAGCGCGCGTGACCCCTCCTACGACACGACTCGTCAAACAACTCTCACACCACCCACATTACCCGTGAAAACGGCGTGCGAGAGTTCCGGATACCACGCAAGAAGTGATGTCTTACACAATCATGACTTGGTGAGTCTTGAGTCAGGTGTTGACACAGATCGTGATTTGTGGGGGGACGGAGTTGAAGGGTTTTCAAAATTTAGCAGTTTCGATTTTACGAGTGTTTTGGACACTTTCTGCTATGAAGATACATTTCATAATCGTTCCGACGCCCCGAAAAAACCAATAGACGCCGATGGATACGTCAGCTACAACAGGGGTTATAGTGGATTCATAGATTTTGAAAAAATTGACAAGGCAGAGTTCTCCATTGCAAATGTAGGTAATATGCCATGGGCCGAAAAAAGATGTTCAGGCGGCTCGGAAATCGACACGCCGAACGCGGCGTCAATATCTTGCTCTACAAATGAGCCTTGTCCCACAGGGGCTGGGACATGCACGTGGGACACGTCCTCCGTTTCGCACAATTCAATGACTGTAATTGACGACGTGGAGATGACTGAATTCACAAAACAATTCAATCCGCACAAAGACGCGGGCAAATACGAAGAATATTGCGCCAAGAGGTGTTATTTAAAAAACACGGAAGAAAATCCAGACGAATGCGCGGCCTGGTTGTTAGATATAACCGAACCAGATGAAATTCCGCAATGTGTGCTTTTTGCAAATTACGACGATGATGGCAATGCAATTTTCTGGGACGACCCGAATACCAAATTTACGCAAAATTTTGACGATGCGTGCCGCGACGACAAGAACGAAACACAGGACGGAGAGGGCCACCAGTGCGAAAAAAATAAAGACACCAAGCAAATTATGGGTTTTTCATATTCAATTTTTAATAAATTAAACGCTAAGGGGAACGATTTAGTGACGAATGATGTGCGAGATAGCGAACAGCTTGCTACTAACAATATTACGGAACAAGTCGCAAAAAATATTTGCGGAATCGGCGCTGGTCACGACGCCTTGAGGGGCTGCACGAGCGTGAAAGATGTCTTTGCATCTGCGTCGTCGGATTTGGATGCCGAGCCTCAATGGACCTGCGACAACCTTTCTAGTTTTCTGTCGGACGACGTGCTGGATTGTTCCAATTTCTACGAGGAACGCGCCGACGGCTTGAAATACAAATGCGCAGCGGACACGTTGGATTTATCACAATTTCCGATAAATTTTCAGAAATGCAAAGCGCAATCTAAGCCAATTAATTATTACGAAGGAGGATTTGACAATTATTATCGAGACGTTGGATGCGCAGAAAAGGTCACACTCAAAGAAATCGAGGCCGTTTCAGATTGGGATGCAAATTCTTTTGGAAGTTCTCCAACAAATATAGGTACTGTGACGGCAGTATCTCCAACTTGGAATGTAACACCAAATCAATGGGCTGTAGACACTACCGATGGTAGTATTATTTTGACACAAAGTCCTTCCGCACTTGGTAGTTACACACTTTATGTAAAAATCACACAAGATGGCGTGTTGATTCCAAATAGTCAAAGACTCAGCGCGGGGACTACACCATTTAGTGACGCTGCCACTTTAATCAGCGCGTACAATGCATCTGGCAGTTACAATAATGCGACTTCTCAAGGATTCATAAAAGCAGCAAACTTTCCAGATGGCATGTATTTTCCCAAGACTGACAAATTTAAAACTCAAAAATCGATATCCACTATTGTTACTCCCGATGCCCCCGGCCTTGAAACTTTTACCATCGGGACTGACTATAAGGCATTATTGTACAAGTGTACAGGAGTTGTAAGCCCTGGGGAAGACTGTCCCGATCAATCATTCACAATAGAGGAAGGTGGTAAAGATATAGATTTTCTTGTACTTGCCGGTGGTGGTAGTGGTGGGTCGGCCAATTCCGCAGTAGATATTACTAACAGCCGCAACACAGGTGGTGGCGGCGCCGGGGGGTACCGCACAAGTTACAACAATCATGACGACGAGGACCCAGAGGACGCCGACGCGCTCCTTTTTAAGGAACCTAAATTAAATCTTTCCCCGGGCATATTCGAGGTACGTGTTGGAAGGGGCGGCGTATCAGATACAATTTCAAAAATGAATGGCGGCGATTCCTACATATCTGCCCCCAAGAAGTTGGGTAGGTGTAAATATTTTCTGGATGATGATGAATTTTATGAAGATGAAGATTAAGATGAGTTTTATGAAGGTAAGTGCAATAAAACATCTGATTGTGCAACACGATCAGCTGGTGATGATGGATCATTACTTGAGTGCGAGCACAATCTTAACGCTAACTTTCGAACTGATAATTATGTATTATCAAAAGGTGGGGGGTATGGGGGAAACAACCGGATAATATTTCCCCTGCCTTCGGAATTTAAAAACGGTGGTGATGGTGGCTCGGGGGGTGGTGCTTTCTATAATGCCTATGATGATGTTACAGATTATTGGCGAGATCCGCCGGGACAAGGAGTCGCGGGTCGCGGAATCGCTAATCAAGGCTTTGACGGATTCGACGGTTTTTGCGTAGGGGGGACTAATGAGGATGGTTTTTGCGTTCCAAGCCAAGCTTGGCAATCGGGGGGTGGCGGGGGAGCAGGTGAGGGGAAAACGGTTGAAAATGTTTCTCAAAAAGACGGCGGCGACGGTCGGGCTTCTTCAATCACGGGAAATTTGATGTATCGCGGCGGCGGCGGGGGCGCTGGTGCCGCTGAAATTGCCGGCGTTGGTGGAGTTGGTGGAGGTGGAAACGGTTCTCTTGGTGGTTACTTCATTAGTAATGGTGAAGGATGTGACGTTAATGGATTCGGCTGTCAAGCAAGATCCGGAGATGATGGCTTATTTTGTCATGGTGGGGGCGGCGGTGGATCATTTCAATATCAGTCTGGAGGAAATGGAGGATCGGGAGTTGTGATTGTGCGATACAAACACGACGATTTGGAGGCGAGGGAATACAATTCAATTAATTGCACCAGCGGATTATTTAGCGATCTTCCAACTTTTTGGGATGAAACGACGCAAACGTGCTATGAAGTGGAAAACAAAGAATTAGACGTTTTGGCGAAAACAAAAGTCGATGATTGCGGGGACAAACATTTCATGTTCCAACGGGACGACCCAAAGAGGCCAGACGTGGCCTGCGACGACTACTTCGTGTTGCGCGACATCGACGAGGCGCAACATGAAGACTGTCCTGTTGCCGGGCGACATAAGTCTGCGTTTTTATGCGACGTGAATTTAGAAAATGTTGAGCAAGAGGATCATAACGTCTTAAAAGTACATTGCAAGAATCCCGCTGATAACGCAAAACCCGTGTGCGAGGGATGTATTGGGTTTACTTTTGAAGATCCGGAATTGAACCCCAATCAGGAGTATACCGTGAACCCCATACAAAATAAATATACTAGTTTCTTTCTTAACTTTGACTAGACGTTGGAACATTTTCTAAGTTTAATGTTATTTTATGCCAGCACCGAGTGTTGCAAGAGTCTACGCACTGTTCCCTTTTTGGATCCCACGTAGCGTTGTTATCTTCGCACTTAAAATGAAAATCATTTAGGTGAGCGGCGTGTTCTATCCTTGTGCACGCTGCTAAAAGTGTCAGCCTCTTGCCAAAAGATGATAGCGTGCTTTCATCATAGTCGCACGTCTTTCCCGTATCGCAATCATCGTTTGAGGTACACGATTCGTCGGTTCCGGTACATTTCTTAGAATCTGACAAATACGCATCCGTATTTTTTGTCACGTATAAATTAATGGTAATTTTACCATCAGCTGCGCGAGGAGCCACATCGGGTTTTATTATTTTTAAGACAAGTCGATTATACTGAGATATTAAAGACAAAGAATTCATTTTCTGATAGTTTGTCAAATCACGCAAAGGTAGATTGGGGCGATTCGAATTAGTGCAAAATGTGGTCATTTCATCACCTAGGAGAACAACACCTCCTGGTTTCAGTGTGCAGTCAAGCACGTCTTCACTGTCGACATTGTGTGTTTGAAAGTTTTCAGAAGTGACTTCAGCCCACAAGTAAGTCTCATCACCGACGCGGCCATCCTGATAAATTGAGATTTTTTCGATGTTGTTTTTTAGTTGTGGAATTGCGTGTTCAAAAATAACTTGAAATTTGGCTTCTTCTTTGACTTCGCCAACTATTTGTGCATTCAGAATATCCCATACATCGATAAAAGCGCTATGATAATTTTGTTTGTAGATTAGTCCGAGTGAATCGTTCCAGCGATGTGTGTCGAATCTAACACAGTTTTCCCCAGGTGTGTCGTCATGTCCGCATACGTTGCTGAAATCTAAGTCTTTCACAATCAATTGATTGGGAATTTTGGACCCCCCACCACAAAGTATAAAATCATCACCCTGATCATCTGTAATAACGCCTATTTGAGAGCAGTTGCTATACCTGAATTGATTAATGTACAGCGTTGTATCTACATTAAAATTATGTTGTAAGCGGTGGTGTGGAAGAAATAAATTGTCGTAGCCTTGGTGACAATGTGAGATGATGCCATCGATAACGCCTGATCCATATAAATCTTCACACTTTTCTTTGACGTCAGGGTTCAGCGAGTCAGTAATATCGTCGTCGTGCTGAATGAATTGCGGAAATTTTATTAAATTAACTTTATCTTGCAAGGAAAAGGGGCAATAATTCTGTTTTATGCCCCAGTTTCTAATATCTGAGTCTCCTTGGGGTATGGAGTAACATAGAAGTGGGTTCGCGCTGTATGTTTCCTCGCTACTTTTGTTTAGAAACATGACGACGGCTTGGTCTATGCCAAGTTTGCCGTTGAAGTGATTGAACACCATGTCTAGCAACAGCCCAGCGCCTCGATTCGAGATGATGTAAGCGTGCAGCCAGCGATCTAAATCTTTGACGTGTCGATTCCAATTTTTTTTGGAATGCGCGACAAGGTTACCGATAGTTTTTGTAATATTTTTGGTGACATAATTTTTATGTTTCCTGCCCCCGGTATACACGATAGCAGGAGGAGGATTTATACCAAAAGTATTTTCAAATACCTTTTTAATTCTAGTTACGAAATTTTCAGAGAACAGGGCATCGTCCTCATAAATGTGAGCAAAGGGTATGTTCTCGTCGACAATTTTTTTCCAGAGGCTGACGTGACTCAACAAGCACCCTATTTCTCCAGAATTTAATGTTAATTTAAGATGCCTTTGCTCGATGGATTCTTTCAAAACATGATGTAACGCGGGGGAATCGTAATTTAAATTATTTCCATCTATGGCTTTAAAAATTTTCAATTTTTTAGCGTTGCCGGTCCCGGGAAACCGTTGTAAAAATGACTCAAGGCGATCTTTTCTTCTTTCTAGATTGATGACAAACGTTTCAAATTTTTCCATTATTTGTTAATATAATATATATTAAAATTAATAGAATACAATGACAGATATTTTGTACGAAGGAAATGTCGAAGATGCTGTAAAATTATTACAAAAGCAGATCATGAAGCACAAGTCGGCTGACGCATGTATCTGCTTCGACGTCGACGAGACCTTGCTGTTTTGGCAATCGGATGATTCGGTAACAAGCGGGGAAGAGGAGAAATTCACGAAGCACCCCACGGTGGCTCACCTGTACACTACGGCTAAAAACGCAGGCTACTCAATTTTTATAATAACTGCGAGGCCAAAGACCAAAAATGGATTAATTTACATGGCCAAGCAACTCAAAAAATTGAATTACGACCTGGGTTCGATTCCGCAAGCTGGCATGTACATGATGCCAAAAAAGTACTATGATAATTATTTAACAGGAGAATTTAAAAGTGACGCCAGAGACCACATAAAATCCAAATTTGGTGTCACCATAAATATCATGGTAGGAGATCAATGGACTGATGTTTTTAGAAACGGCGAGAAAAACTCCGCTATCTCTAAATTTAATCTGAGCGATAAAAAATGCTATATTATAAAAAATTCTGATTTTAATTTGATCTTAGGCCTTAAGCTACCGAGCGTCAACTAGGTGCGTCAAGATTCGTTTTTATCGGGGGGGAAGGGAATCGAGGGGAATAGGAGTTGGATCCGTTCGTCGCCGGCTGCTACGCGTTGGAAGACTGGTCAATATTGTCGTCCTCCCGGTAAGAGCCTTCGTCGGTGGAATCGTCGCTATTCTTGCTCCTCTTCTTGTTCTTGCGCTTTTTGGAATGGTAGTACGTGTAGTTGGACATCTCGATAATGCCGAAATCACACATGAGTGGACCGTTGAAAAATCCGGTGACATTGATTGCCTGCTCTTGCTTCTTTCCCTCCTGAGGAGGTTTCTTCTCAAATTCTACGATTTCGCCGGTGATAAGTTTTGACGCGTGGTAAGGGGCGTTGGATGGCTTCAGTTCAGACTTGTGGACGAAGACGTCTTGAATGGGTTCGCCCTGTTGATTAAGTTCCTGGATGAATCCCATGGCCTTGTCAAAATCATACCACTTGACGCGTCCGACGACTCTATAAGGTGCAAGATTGAAGGACATGACGTTTTGTAAATCCATGATAAGATTTTAAATTTGTGTTTTAGGTTGCTTGGAAAAAAATTGAAATTTGAAATTATCAAAAAAAAAGTGGGACAATTGAAATTAATAATTTACGTTCGTAGCAAAAAAATTATTTCTTGTTGCAAATAAAAGATGACTTCTAAGCAAGATCCGTCGCGTAGCGCGATCAAGCTATTTGCACAGGCCCACATTGAACGCAAAAAATTGATTGAAGAGGCAAAGACGCAAAGAGGTGTGATCAACCAAGACTTGGTAAAAGCGCGAAAAGAGTTGCTGGAAATATTGAATGGTTCGCCAGACAAAGCTTTGACTTGGAACACGGATTCGAGTTCTGGACTCGTGAAGCTTAAAACGAACAACAGCAAGAGAAAGTTAAACGAGTCTCACGTGCGAGACGTCATCGAGGACGTAGAGCCGGACGAAATAGAGCAAATTTTCAACAATTCCGACGACGTGGCGACCGCAATCGCCATGCTAGCAGAAAGGCTAACAAAATCGATCATGCAAGCGAGGACTGTTACATCAACGAATGCGGAAGTCAAAATTGGCAACATCAAAAGACCTCCAAAAAAGGTGGACAAAGCTTCTAGCGACGTTGTTAACCTGGCCCTGCGAATAAACAGGTTGACTAATTCTCTGTCGGAAGTCAACAAAAATTATAAGGAACATCTGAGCCTGTTGGATCAAAAGATTGAAGAAAATTCCACAGTCATTGAAAGCATGTTAAAATCGCAGAACACGAATACGCAAAAAATTAACGTTCGCGACGAGAATGACGAGGCAAACACGTACTTCATACGTTTGAAGCCATCGAAGGCGAAAGCGCCTGCTTCTCGTGGCCTGTCTAGCGACAAGCTTCACGAGATGATGGCAAAGGCATTAAATGAAATCTTTGAGCAGAGTGGCGATGATTTAGATTCTACAGACTACGAGCAGATATTTACATCGAACCGTCAACGTCTGATTGAGACGATGCTGACAAGCTGCACCGAATGCCAGAATGAGCAGAGCTTGTCTGGCGGCGCCGAGGACGAATACAAGTTAAGTTTTGACAAAAGTACGGGAACTAGGAAAAGATCTTTAGAGTCGATCTAGGTGGAAAGCGCCGATACGACGGATATGGTCTCGTCTTGAGACACGTCTAAATTTGCAAATTCGTCGTGTTCTAAGGGGGAGGGTGCAATAACGTAATGACTACTTAGATAAAGAATTACGGACCGACAACCAAATATGGCAACAATTATTAGCATGACTAAATACGTGATAAATACATTATCAATATTTATGAAATCGTTAAAAGTGTTGAAATCGTCGTCGACTTCTTTTTTTAGCAGTGCGTGCGCGCTGAGTGCGGCGACTAGTCCCATCAACCAGGCGACGGTAACAACGGGAACGCCAAACGTAGATGTGTTTGATAAGGTGACTGTCATTTGATTATTAAATAGAATTAAAAAAAGCCGACGTCGTCGCAGTCTAAATTGGTAATATCTGTCATGTTTGAAAATTCGTCATCTTCAGATTTAGCTGATTCGGATTCAGAAGATTCAGAAATATTATCTGATACAAGCGAGGTCCCAATATCGTAGTCTTCGACAAAACTTTCTTCTTGAATGTACATATCGTCGTTGCACGACACGTCTTCTGTAATTTTTAAAACGTTTTCCGGATATTCGATTTCTTCTTTTGTGCTGTCGCGCGTATGCGAAGTGCTTTTTTTTGTTGTCATGTTTAGGAAAAAAGGAACTAACATACCAGCTCCAAATTTTACTATGACACAGGGTAAAAATACTGTCGCGATGTACGGAAAGTCTTTTGGCTTGTTTCGCAGAGTCACAACTTTCGGGGTACCAGATCTTTGCACCGTTTCGCACAAGATAAGATTATCCTTGACTGCCCGGCGAAGGTCTTGGAATACAATTTGTCGGATAGGAGTATATTTTTCATTTTTTTGTGTCACAAAGTACTTTGTTTTGCTATTTTTAGACGCCGATCCTATCTTTAACTTGATTTCGGTGACGTCTTTTTCCGTAATTTTAATTGCAGTACAATATTGATTTGCCATTTGAAATTATGAACAGCACAATAATTTAAATTTAAATTGTAATGGATAATTTAGAAGATTGGGATGATGGGAAAATGAAGCTAATAAATCTAGTTGAGCAATTGAGACACCATGAACACGGGGAACTGGAAGCTCGCTTTGGCACGGTTGAAAACGGAAGATTCAAAGCCGGCGTAACGGTTAATTTTTTTAAAAAATGTTTATCTATGTGCGAGAGCTTCAAAGAATGGTCTAGCGTGAGCGATTGGGCGATTCGAAAAGATTTCTTTTTCAGTAATTCTACTAGAGTCAGCATGTACACAGAAAACCAAGAGTTAAAAACTATCGCCGTGCAAAAAAAAAAAATTAAGAGTATTACAAATAAAATTGAAAACAATTTAACCTTCGACAAGAGTAATGTATTTCCCTCTGGGCTCAGGCTTTCTTTGAGCACAGAAAACCCTACCGATTACTCGGAAAATGAGACGCCAAAGCTGATTAGATTCAAATATACGAAACAATTTTTTACGTTGTCTGGCTGGTCGTTTGATTTTTCCAAAACTTTTACGTCAGACGATTTTCAGAATGTCATGGATTCGTGCGCGTGTTTAGAAAGGTTTGGAAACGAAGAAAATCAAGATTTTACATATGAAATAGAGATTGAACTCCAAAAAAAAACTTATCTCAGTTTACATTCTAACGAGCACATTTCGAATTCATTAATCATGAAAATTTTTGATTTTTTGCTTCCTATCCACAAAATTAAATTATTACACTAGTAACAAATTGTAATTATACTTTGATTTATCTAATGGCAGGTTTTTGAGCACGACGATGGCAAGCAAGAGACAAGCAGCCACCGATGCCCATAATATGCTGAATACCCCACGATCTCCATCTGTGGTTATAAATAAATCAACTCCCCAATATAACCACATGATATTACCAATCAACGTTAGTATGATGAAGTAATTATTCAAACCTATCTGTGGCTTTCTGGCCCGGTATAATCGGCTCGATGTGTTGAGTTGAAACGCCAAAGACAAAGTAGTTAGAAACCCGGCCACGAGTGCGACATAATCTGCGCGCGCAATCATACTCCTTGATTGATGAAAACATAAAAAAATAATCAAATTTCAACTGTTGTCAACAAAAATGAAGATGATTATTTTACTGCAACTCGTGGTCTCTTGGACGGCTATAGCGCTTAAGAGGGTGCCGAGGGCGCTGTTTAAAATGTCAAGACCAATAGTGATTCCACAATCCGCAATGCTGACTGCTAGTGGAGCAATAGTTGCGGTTGATGAGATTAAATTTACGCCTGAATTGGCGACGACCGCAGCTCTCGTTGCGACAACATGCGCTACGTCCATGATTTTGAATGATTTGGTGGACGCCCACAGGGGCACGGATGCAAACAGACAAAGCAACCAAGTCGTAGCAGGAAACATTTACAAGCACGAAGTGGTAATTTTTTTGACGTACGTGTACATTGCTGAAATATGTGTCATCAATACTCTCGAATCTACCGTGTTAAAAATGGCATTATACTTGGGATTGTTTGCGACTATTATATATACCAACGTTTTGAAACCGATCACATGGATAAAAAATATATCCGTCGCCGGAATCATAGCATCTTCCCCAATTGTTGGAGCACTATCTGTAACTGAAGTCTTAATTTCGAATAACGATGTGATTCACGTCATAAATACTGCCAATCAAGCGTTGTTAATCAAGATGAGCGCGATGATATTTTTTATATTTTTTTTTAAAGAAATTTTGATGGACGTGCAAGATTACGAGGACGACAAGAACTCGGGGATCGTCACGGTGCCAGTTAAGTATGGTAAAAAAAACGCCATACTGACAAGCCTTTCTGTTCTGACGACGATGATTGTTATTTCGCACGACAACACGCTATTAAATCTTAGTTCTCTGATTATGATTTTGTATACCGTCTTAATTTATCTTGACGAAAAATATATACCACAACTTTTTTCGCAATTCAAATACTTGTCGGCAATAATGATTGCGTCATATACAATCTCATAAACTGGTTAGAAGCTGTTGCACGGCTTCGGATTTTTGTTCCGCCGCTGGTCTCTCTAGATCTGGCACCGGTTGTATAATTTCTTCTTCTTTGATATACTTTTTTAATTCTCCTGTCTTTGCGCGAGAACTTTTAGCTACATTCATAAGAGCTGCAAGACCTTGATCCAAATATTCCACCGATTCCAAATCATTTCTGACTGTTTCAAAATCTGTCGTAGAGTGCCATTCATTAGTGGCGACAATCGACAGGTCAAATTCTGAGATAGAAGATAACGTATTTACAGTATAGATCTTGGCGTCTTCTACAGAATCAAACATCGCGTAAACAAACAAAACTGGCTCTTCTTCGGATTCGCCAATTAAAGAAATTACCGCTGGCTTCGTGTTTAAGTTTTTAATCGCGCGCTTTTGAATATTTTTTTGGGAATTTTTTAGGTTGTCGTAATCCATCAAATTTATTTCGGAATCGTGCTTAGTTTCCGGCACGCCGGCTCTGGTCAAGTTTGGCTTATCTGCCAGGTAAACGACCGGGTCGTACTCTTCGGCTTCGCGCGTGCCCTTGTCAACTTTATGACCGATGTTTGGCGCGGACATGCTGCGAGTCGTATCGACGCGGTCTTGCACATGTAGTCGCTGCGATTCGAATTTAGCTTTTCTACGCTGTATCACCGCTTGTGACTTTTCTGGCGCGCTTGTGTCGTCAGCACTCTTCGATAGCAGAATCGGCGCATGCGTTTCAGATATTACGCCGTCGCAGCCTTCGTCGCGGCTTTGGGCTAGCGCTTCCGTCGCCAACTCTACACTTTCATATAATCCGACTATTCTAAAGCATGGAGTGGATGATTTTGGTAGACGGTTCGCATTTGCGACATTTAACGCCACGTACGTCTGTTGGTGTAATTTGGCATCAAACTTTTTTTCTGTGTCTATAAATCTAGACCTAGATTGAAAATCTTTGTCTGATAATTTAGTAAAACTCATCTTTAATATGAAAAAAAAAAAATTACGTCTCGTCATAAACGCGATACAAATATTTAGAGGTCGCCCATGCTTCCGTAACCGGACTTGACCTTGTTCTTCGCCTTAACGCGCATGTCCGCCCTCTGAGATTTACCTCTTGAGACGACGCCGGTAATTCTGCCATCAGCTCTGCGCGAGACGTAAAAGTTGTTGCCGGCTTTGGTCTTGTAATTGCGGCGTCTGCCGTAGCCGCTCTTAGAGCCGCTGCTGCTTCTGCTTCTTGATCTGGTCTTTCTGCGGCTCTTGCTCTTGCTGGGGCTCTTGCTGCGGCGCTTGGTGCGTCTCTTGCCCTTGCTCTTTCTGGCGCTCTTGCTTCTCTTAGAACCTCTCTTTCTTCTTCTCTTCCCGCCCTCAAATTCATCCATTTCAATATCACCCGCGAAAGAATCATTTTTGAGCATTTGGTTGATGATTTCCTCATCGGTCGGGCCGCCGCCGCCCGAAACTGATGAATTAATCTTATCCAGAGTCCGCAATTGCTTTTGGAATTCCGCTTCGTCCGCCATGCGTTTTTCTTCGTGATCTCTTCTTTTCTGAGCAATCTCGTTTTTGAGGTTCTCTGCCTTTTGCCATTTTTTCGCCTGTACGTCGAGCAACGCGATTGTTCTATTATCCGAGGTGTCTTTCGAAGCCGCCATCTTTACAGCCTTCTCCTTATTCGCCTCCAGTCTCTCTAGCGTTTTTGCACGAGCAAGTGCTCTCTTTTTTACCTGTGCGATGGCAGTATTGTACGGATTGCCATCCGCGTCAGACTCGGCTAGTTTCTCGGGCGAAAGATTCATCTTCTTAAGTCTCCTTGATCTTCCACCAGCGAGTTTTTCTTGTTGCGCTATCGGCGCAAACCAATCATCTTCCTCAAGAGCTGAAATGAGGGGATCATAATTTTTTGCGCCATAGTTTTTGGGTAGCTTAGGCATTTTTTTTTTGTATGTAAATCCTCTTATATTTATAAAAGAAAATTTTTTGCTCAATTTGCAACGGGTGGTAACCGGTCGTTAACTTTGCTAATCTAATTTCAAAAAATGATTTTGAGTATCAACCAACAACATTCTCAGTTTTACAAATTTTAAATATGTTTATATAGTAAATACATTATGTCCCTCTTGGTAGGAGGAGCTGGTATAAAAAATGAAAATCTTTCCCGAGTTCTCAATTCGGTTATGAAAGTCAAAGTAAATAGACAAGAACAAAATATTCAGCAAAATATTTCTGGGGAGCATAGCTCTGGCGTCGGAACTGCTTTTATCATCCCGTCAAACCCAAACGGAAACAAATTGTCTCAGCTCGCATTAACGTGTTATCATGTGGTAGCAAATGCTACAAATGTCGAGGTTCAATTAGCAAAACACAATTCTCCAATACCGGCACTCATCGTCGCCGTCAACCCCGACAACGATATAGCTCTTATTTCATTTAACATGCCCGAAAAAATTAACGGGGGGGATGATACCTCTAAAATGCTTGAGCTAGGAAACAGCAACACCTTGAGCGTGGGGGAAGAATTATACACTGCGGGCTTCCCGCTTGGGTCAGATATCAAATTTTCACAAGGAATCGTCAGCGGGTGGGACGCTAACATCCAAACTGGTCGCATTTCTACTACAGCAGCCATAAATCCCGGAAATTCCGGCGGACCTTTAATCAGGGCCAGCGACGGGAAAGTGATCGGCATCGTAGATAGCAAAATCGGGGGCGGCGACGTGGCGAATATTGCGTTTGGCGTTCCCATCGAATACTTTAAGCAATTGCACACCAAAATGCGCATGAATGAGAATAAAGTTGGCGTGATTAGAAATCCGGTTTTCGGCCTGTGTTATTCTCCATTGTCTCCAGAAATGATTAAATTATCCAACAAAAAAATTAATGGCGGTATAATGGTTACTAATGTATTGAAGCATAGCGAAGCAGAAAAAATGGGACTTAAGAAAGGAGATGTAATTACGTCGATAACGTATGCTGGGAAAACTTACGATCTTCACAAAGAGCACGGTCAGGTCAACGTCTCGTGGTCAACTCAACCGGTTCAATTTTCTGAACTGTTGCATCGCGCCCCAATCGATGAGCTTTCTGAATTTCATGTTGTTAAATTTGAGATGCCACCTCCTCGGGTTATTTCTGCAGGTAGCAATGTCAAGGTTGACCCCGAAACTAAAATAGTAAAAATGAAAAAGTCAACTAATCCATACACCGGCGCCCTCAAATTTGTCCATTTTCCATTCGAGTCCATGGAATCCGTCAATGTCTTAGGAATGACTTTATCTCCGCTGAGAGCTAATTTTCTTGGGACGTCCCCGGCTATACTCGCGCTCTACATGAAATATAACGACTTGGAAAGACAGAATGACATGGTAATTGTCACCTATGTGCATAAAAATTCCCCGGCTTCAAAATTTGGTATCATCCCCGGCGCCCATCTCTTGTCGTTTAACTCACACGCCATTAACACCATCTCTGATGTTATTAGCGCGTCCAAAATGCCGCTGGGGGGTTCTGTATTACAGTGTAAATTTTGGGTCATGGGAAAAGAAAGGGAACTTCTTTCCGACGTCTCTTCAGCATATAATCTTGAAAAACAATACGAAGCTCAAAACGTTTACGGAACCAAGTCAACAACTGCAGAAATATTGGATAGTTGGAAGCCAGTCTCTGAAATTGAAGAAAGGACAACCTATAGCGCGACAAATTCAGTTTCTGACATTGAATCACAAATGACATCTAACGTCCAAGATTCAAAACAATCCATTTCTGAATCCGTTTCGGAAGTCGAATTCGATGAATCTGATTGGCACGGGGAATTGGCTACGTTGGTCGATAATTTGAAAAGAGAAACAAAATTTTTACATGAGCAAGTTACACAAGAGGGCGGGAACTCTTTGAG
Source organism: Verrucomicrobiales bacterium (assembly GCA_002684915.1). Classification (GTDB taxonomy): domain Bacteria; phylum Verrucomicrobiota; class Verrucomicrobiia; order Limisphaerales; family UBA1096; genus UBA1096. The sequence continues at coordinate 56,328 of NYWG01000162.1, read as the reverse complement.
TGCTCTATCTGATAATACAAGCAAGTTTACCCCCGACGCTGTCCGCGCTAAAAATTCGCGCAAGTTTAATTGCGGTTGCGGGCAAGATCCCTGTATTACGTACGGTCGAAATAAAAATGCGCATAAAATGCCCAACGGCACGATCATGCCCGGAAAAAATCATGGAATGGACTATGCAGATGAATTTGGTTACTCTACAACGACGTGGGGCGATAGTGCCTGGTAACGCAGGAGCACCAACTCTTTATTACTATTGTAATGTCCATTCAGGTATGGGGTGGAAAGCAAATACTCCTTAATTTATGACTACGAATAGCAACGATTTTTTTTCATTTTTTTTATTAAGACCATGATTACCGAGTCAGACTTGAAAAAATTACAAGAAAAGGCCAAATATTTAGCTCTACAGTGCGAGAAAACATCTGATATCATAGAGCACGTCTCTTCATTTTCTGAGGGTGGTTCCATGGGGTTTGTGTGTGCAGTTCAAAATGCGGATAAAAACAAGCACAGGACGTTTATAGCTTTGCAAAATAAAATCTTAAAATTTGAATTTGATGACTTGACTAAACATACAGATAAAATTTCCAAAAAATTATATTCTGTTACAAGCAAAGAAGATGTCGAATCGATTCAGAGAAGGGTTAGTCACGTACAAAAAGATTTTAACGAGATTAGCGACCACTATTTGCGATTCTTAAAGTGGATATCTCGAAATTGCAATCAAAGTTATGTGAGTCAAATTTTTAATTATTCATCTGAACAAATACAAGACCTCAGAGATCAAAATTTATGCGATAAAGAAAAAATTCCACCAAGCGCAGTGTTGTGGCTCATACGAAAAGATTCACCGTATGTTCAGAGGCGCGTGCACTGTATGCCAAACGCAACATTTAAAAAAAACGATTCCTTTGGTAATGATGGAGATATAGTTATTGATAAAATTGGAAACTGGCTACTGCTTGCAAAAGAAACTGTCGAATCCGGATCCGCCGCCGTAGACACATTTTTAGACGTTGAAAGCATCATCAATAAAATTTCAATCAAGTTCTCCCAAATCACAAAAGACATTCCTAAATTGGCAACCGAAATCATAGATTTACAAAAGAATGATGTGTGGTCTGTTTCAGGCTTTGGAGCTGTGCTTACTCTTTTATTGATCAGTATTAAACTTCTTTTTGTGGCCCTCAAAATAGCAGCTGTATCCGTTGACGCGTTCGTTATTTTTCCCGCGTCTTATCTTTACAAAAAATTTTCGAAATCCTATGGTAAAAAGGTAGAAAAGTTGCGTGCATCAATAGCCTATTTCATATCGAGTCATAAATATAAAATAACCCTCGTGATACTGTATTATTTGGCAATCTTGCACGATGAAAAAGAAAGTCGTATAATTATTAGAAGATACATTGAAAACAAGAAGAGAATCAGTGAAGAAGAAGCAAACAATTTACTACAAAGAACACATGATCCAGAGGTGCAAAAATTAATTAAAGAAGCTCTTACCTATTTCACACCGTCAATGCCGGGTAACACACCCTCGCTTAAATACATGCTCTTGAAAAATCCTTCATTTTTCGAATATTCGGACGCGTCGGTAGATAGATGGTTTCGTGTAATAAAAACTAAGCTTTACTCCGAATTAAAAACAATTAATCCATATGTCGCAAACATGCAAAACGCTACATCTACCACGTATAGACTAGAATTACATCAAAAAAGCCTAAGGGACGAGGACAACAATATCCACAATTACCAAGCAGCTATTTTTGACCGGCCAACTAACGAAGTGGATCTATGCGACGGTGTTTGGCGAGATACGTGTCACGAAAATAACAAACGCAGCTTTTCCAAAAATGGCGACGTTGCCATTTTCTCGACGTTTCCAAACCCGTTATATTATTTAATACGGGCAGCTAAGAAATTTGATAATGACCACGCTGTGCAAGACTTTATGAATAGCACCGAGTTATCGAGAGTTAGGGTTGGGATACCTCTAACTAGAAGGAAGTATCTTGATACGTCTGATAACTTAATGTCGGAAAAGGCATTCATGGAAGGTTTTCCTTTAAATCATACAATAAGACAAGCGTATGATAAATTGTATAAAGAACTTGGGTTAAATACATATGAAGGTTGGGAATCACTTCAAGACCCCACATCCAAAATTTTTAATTTTCCAGCACCCTTGGGGGCTTTTTGCGGGATGAGAGTTGAGAGATGTAGCAAAAGCTTGATTGACACCTTGAAGACATCCTTGAGAAATGAAGAATCGGCCATTTCTCAATCGTTGGCGGCTATAAAAGGTGATAAAAAAATTAGCCAGCAAGTAAAAGAAGCCGCAGCGGAGTTGGTAAACAAAGCAGTGCAACCCTTTGCCATGGTTTACTTCTATTTCAATAATAATCCATTGGCAGGTTTTCTTTGCGATTCAGGTGGAAACGTACTGTGCACCGCTGCCATGTTGGCAAGTAATAGTCCAATGGGAAACGCGCTGGCGCAGTCGCGGAACTTGGCAAATCGCTTCATAAATGGTCAATTTTACAGTTTTGCAAGTTACAGGGCAAGTCAAGCGATTTCGAAATTTCTAAATGTCGCAGGTTTCGCTGCACTTGTGGGATATGGTGTGGTTTATTCTAATCCAAGTTTCTTCGGAGACTCCGTTACCCAAACTCAGCTTGATGGTATGACCATTGCACAACTGAAAGGAGTTATCATAAAACAAGTCCCGGGATTTGTATTTCCTAACACCTGGCGAAAAGCAGACTATCTTAACGCAGCTTTGCAAAATAGTAAAGGTTTGTTTAAGAGAATCGCAGACACTGGAGTTACGATGACAAGGGCCAAACCCCTTATTGATATGGTTTCTCATTTATTTGGTAACACAGATGCGACAGCGGAGGGTGGAGATATAAAAAACCTAGTTATCGACACGCTTGCATGGGGTTTGGCTCAAGTGGGGCGTGGCGTGGGCGCGTTCGTGGCCAATCTACCGGCGCACGTTAACCAAGCAGCAATTTTAGGCGGCACACGTAGTGTTAGGTCATAAATTCTGAGGATCCCATTCGTGACGAGGATTGTATTCTCCCTTTCTAGTGTACGAAGTATATCCGTGACTTCCGTGTCCGTAATTAAGTTCAATACACTTGGATTTAGCGTCAAATCCGCGTATGGCGGCGGACTGTACGCTCGAATCGCCCCACCTGTGACTTGCGATGCCATCTTTGCATGCTTCGATAAAGTCTTGCACCTTTGGTTGGGCCCAGAATTTGGTATTTGATGCGTGAAAATTATTGTAATAATTGAAATGTGGTTTAATATCTTTTTTGAAATAGTCGATGCAAAATTTGCTGAGGGTGACCTGTGTCTTGCGATGAGAATCAATTTTTCTCCTAGAATACACATAATCAATGTCATTTTCTCGCATCCATGCAAACAAATGCACGGGATTTGGAGCCTGATGCATGAAAACATCGTCGTCTAATCGCAAATAGTAGTGATATCCGTGTTCATGCAAATATTTTTGCAAAAACGAGCAATTGAAGAGGCACATTCTTTTGTAGCCGCCACCGGTGCTAGCATTTTCGTTCCACCATTTTTTTATGTCTATAAAAATCAAGTTTGGGCATTGCTCATGCATTGCTTTTTGATGTTCTGGTAATATTGTGCCTTCGTTGAATATGAGCATTGGGTAGTTGAAAATTTTATTAAAGTTTTCATGCAAAAGCCTATTTCTTTTTAACAGTTTCTTTTCGTACCGAGAATAGTCGTTGAACCCCCGCATGAGCCCGACGAGCGCAATTTTCATGGATTTGTTTCCGAGGAGACGAGTAGGCATGCCGATTTTATCTGGCTTTTTAATAAATATTGATGGAAGTTTTTGGATTCGTTTTGCGTAATCTTCGTATAGTTCTTTGCCGTTGTTTAATTTTGGAAGAAGCACGGCGTCGCTTCTCCTCGGCCTTTTTTCTGGCAGGTCGTTGTGATCTGAAAATTCTATGAATTCGTTGATGTGGTGAATTTTATTCCATATGTCGTCGTACTTGATAAACATGATTGGATACTTATTCGAATGCGATAACCAAGATTCAAAATGTCCCTCCAGTCCAAGGGGGTCCTCTTCATGAGCCCAACTGCCGGCGGTTTTTTTTATTTGTCTGTCAAGAAATTTTCGCCTTACAAGAGATTTGTATGCTTCTTGTGGATCGCCGTATATGTAAATTCCTCTCTTGATGTTATCATCTTTAGGTGGATACTTCGAGTGCTTCAAGCGATCTCTATCCATGGGATCGTTGGTCATGACGCCAAGTTTGTTGAAATGTCTCAGAAGCAAAGTTGTCGCAACGCCACCCGCTGAACATATTACCGTATCAATTTTAGGACCCGGGAGGGACTTCATATATCTTACTTACTATAAAAAATTATTATAATTGATCTCCATCATAAACATATCTCCAGTCATCTTTGAATTAGGTCCATTCAAATTTGAAATGTCACTTCTAGACCTGGACGCGTACCTCGCCCGCGCCGGTGACTATTTGAGCGGCCCGCACGTCCGCGGCAGACACGATAGGCTATTTTTTGACGAATGTCTGATAGTAATTCGGTTCTACATCAGGATGACTGTCCTGTTCGAAGAAGACGAGAAAGAAATGTTCTTACAACCGGTTTACAAGCCGGCTGTGTACATGAAGCACGTCCACCCAGAAAGACAAGAAGAGGAAGAGGTGCTTCGCTTAAGGGAAAGACAGAAATACGATTACATTGAATGCACACAAATCAAGAAAGCTATGCTAGAAAAGTTTGGAGTTGTGATCGAGTCTTCGTATTTATATTTCGTAAACTTTCGCAGTAATTTGTCAAATGAGAAACTAGCATTTCTCGAAAAAAGTAAAGGAGGAATCGTGTGGCATTGCTTCATCATTTCAACGCTGTACCACGTATCGGAGGATTGTAGTCGTAGATTATACGACATGTACACTAACTACTACAACATCAGGCGATCGGCTTCTCGACAGATATATTTAGAGTTTCTTGAATTGCTAAATTACAACTTGTCGCACGATTTGTATTGTCCAATTTTGTGCCAATCGCCCCAATACGAAATTTATCAAAATGACGACGTGAGAAGGGGTTTGCAAAAAAAAATTCTTGAGCAATTCGAAAGCGAAGTTTATTTTTGCTTTAGAAACAAGTATGATTTTGACGTTAAGGGGTATGATAGCCTGCCCATCTTTTTCAAAAAAGTTTGCGAATTTGATAATCCATATGATCTGCCTCCTCTAGTTTTAAAGCTCGTGTCCTTGATTATTCATACGGAAAATTATATTTGTCGAACAAGACACTCTCATGTGTTGAGTTACGAAGAGAAAGTTGCGAACGCCAAACAAGTGGGCTCGGTCCAGAGCAAGCTCATATTGAAGTATCTCGAAGAAGATGCGCTTGACGAGTCGCTATCATCGCCTATTACGTGACTTCGCATTCGTCGTCCGACTGCGCAGCAACAAACATAAATATGGATATAGATATAACTAGTAAGAATTCCCCGAGCGCAACCCAAACACCGTTCATTCTGTCGCTTCCCCCGGCAAGGTTAACATCCATGCTTTTCGCGCCAAATATAATAGCAAGCAAAAGACCGATAGACCCAACGCCAGATAACACGTACGTCTTAACATCAGCGGCCGCTACCCATAAAGTAAGAGCAGCGAGTACAAATGTCAAAACAGCCATGGTCATATGGACTTGGCTAGTTGTTTTTATCCATTTCAAAGTAATTAAAGTCAGGAATCCAGAAAGTGACGCAAGTGCAGACACCGCAGTCGCGGCGTAAAGCGATTGGGGCACGTTGCATTCTACGTAATAAAAGATGCCGACCGGGAAGGTTACCAATAGCACAAGTCCGAGACATGCAATCACCCATTTCATTACTTTTGATTTCGCATAATTTTCAGATATAGTAAAGTAGACGTTGTTGTCCATTGTCAAATTTTTATTGAAACTGGCCTCGATTGGAATCCCAAAAAAACTTACAAAAACAAATAGTACAAATAATATTGCAGTTGTCAGAGCAAATGGTTCCATATCACTACTATTATATTAAAAGATCTACATATTTTTTTTCAACAAAAAATCAAAAAAAAGTATACATATACTAAGAGCAAATGCCAGATCCAGAAGATTCAGATTCGAACATAACCACGTCAGAATTGAAAATTAAGAGAAAACTAAAACGTCGCAAATTACACATACAGAATACATTGAACGCTTACGAGCAACGCATCCGATCTTTGCACCAAGCAGAATTAGTTGACTTAGAGGGTGCGTGGTTGAGCACTTATGATATTTGGGACACGATTCCTTCTGATAAAATAGAAGAAGAGTTTGTAAAGAGAAAAAATACAAACTTGGACAATAACGCCTTTAGATTGTTTATCGTGGCAAGCGAAAGAGGCATCAAACCCCTTGGCATCACCTCGGAAAGACAAGCCGGGGGAATTTACATAGCCGAAATTCCCGTAGAGGGTGGCAGGTCCGTGTCCAAAGTATTATTCGTAGGCTTGCACAATAGTTTTACGGGACGATCTACCTCCAAATACAGCATTTTGCCCCACGATAAGAGATATTATCCAAACGAGATGTAAAAAATTTAACATACGTGTCTATAGATTTTGGTCGTTTGTCCACCTGGCAAAACACGATCTATCATGACCACGACACCCTTCTGCAACCCTAAAAATCGAGCAACCGGGTCAGTCTGCAATAATTTTGGAAATTTTCTAATATCCGTATTAAGTAATAATTGCTGCTTGTCTTTTGACGACAAAACCGTAAATTTTGGCTGCGTAAAATGATTTATAATATTGCAGTTTAGTTCGTTTTTGGTCCATAGTTCAATGAATGGATATTCCGAAGAATTATTTTTTGATTTGCATTCTCTTTGTGCAAAGAAAGTCATTTTTTCAATAGTGATCAGAAGCAAAACTTTTAAATTTTGTTGCTTTGCATTTTCTATGACGGTTCTGATTTCTCGGACGCCTATTTTTTCTTTTGAATCCGAAAAATATACTTGCAACTGGTAATTTTTTTTTTTGCCGCGCGCAACCAATCTAAACTTTTCTTTATCTTTGTTTCTGCCACACGTAGGCTCGATATTTTCTGGATCTGGAAGAATGGTATATCTCCTAGCAACAATCAAGTCTTTTACAACTTTCTCCATAATAATTTATTTTTAGTCGTTTCAAAAAAAAAAGAATTTCAAATGTCTTCGAATATTGTCAAGAAGCTATTCTCGAATTTGAAAATACCAGTAATGTGCGCGCCCATGTACATCGCATCCAATCCAAAATTAGTGGTCGCGCAGTGTCGATCGGGCATCGTTGGTTCCTTTCCAGCGATGAACGCTAGAGGCCAACTTGACGCGTGGTTGCAAAAAATTAAGTTTAATTTGGGTCCTCTTTTTCATAAAAAGCTGTTGCCACCCTTTGCTGTAAACCAAATTGTGCATCCCTACAACAAAAATTTACAAGAAGACATGAATGTAATTATCAAGCACGAAGTTCCAATCGTCATAACGAGCTTGGGAACTAGAAGGGAAATCAACGATGCTGTGCATTCGTACGGCGGAATCGTGTTGCACGACGTGACCAAAAATAGTCGCGCTCGCGAAGCAATATCGCACGGAGCAGATGGATTAATTGCGATTGCGGCGGGTGCCGGCGGACACGCGGGGCAGCAATCGCCCTTCGCGCTGATGCAAGAAATTAGAGAATGGTACGGTGGGCCCGTTGGTCTCGGTGGCTGCATATCTAACGGGTCCGCGGTGCTTGCTGCAAAAGTCATGGGTGCAGATTTTGCATACATAGGGTCGCCATTTCTTGCCACCAAGGAAGCAAACACGGCGCCAGAGTACAAAAAGATGGTAGTAGATTGTAGTGCTGAAAACATAATCAACACGGACTTTTTTACCGGCGCCGGCGCCAACTATTTAGGCCCATCTATTCCAAAACACGTCGACATCAATCATAAGACCGCCACGTCGAGGTGGCTTGAAATGCCGAAAGTTTGGTCAGAAATATGGGCTTGCGGCCAAGGCATATCTAACGTGACGCAAATCGTCACGACAAATCATTTGGTCAGAAAGTTGATCAGAGAATACGAAATGAAGCAAAAAAAATACGTGTATTAAACAGCTTTGAGAAAATTAGCAAAATTAGGAGATATGTCCCCCTTGTTTTCTTTCATTAAACTTGAAGGCTCGCCTGAAAGATCTTGCAAATTTTTTCCGAACGGTTTATTGACGTGTTGCTTGACCTTTGAGTTTTGCAACACCGTGTAACTAAAATCTACATCGTTTTCCTTAAAATTCTTATCGGTGAATGCAATGCTAAAAACTAGAATAGCATTGAGTGCCAAGAAAGCAGCCAAAATCGCGTAATATATGCTGAAATTGACACTGCCAAATACTTCGCTCGAGTCGCTGTAGGTTTCATATGCCCTACCTGCATTTTGTTCAATGAATGATTGAAACATATCCGGTGTGCCGCTCATATCATACATAGAGCCTGACATCATTGGAGCAGTTTAATTATTATAATATTTTTTTTTTAGTCTCTAGTTTCGAGCTGAAGACTAGATCCGAGAGTATTTTCTTCTACAGATTTCTTCATGTTGAAAGATTGGGGAAGATCAAACAAGACGGGCACTGCGCCGGCAGTAATTATTTTCTGAGTATTTTTTGATACTTGATTCTTGAGAAATTGTTCTCTTTCCGGCGTGATAATGTGAGTTTTAGATGATGTGTAATACGGAAGTTCTTCTTTTCTGTCTAGAATTGGAGCAACGCCCCAAGAAGCTCTAGATAGTTTTTTACGAAGATCCCCGGTCTGGGCCGCTTCGATCAATTGTTTGTTAGCTTTGAGAACTTTTGCAGAACCCTCGATGTTATTGGCTTTGGGGACACCGGGCAATTTAGGCTTGGGCAACGAATCTTCGCTTGTCATGGTCGTGTTAAAACTGTTGAGTTTTACTGGAAAGCTTCTTGACTTTGAATTAGATTTTGAAGCATTTAGCAAAACTGGCATGGTTTCTTTTACATGTGAGACAGATTTTTTCTCTTCTGTTTCGCCCGCCGCTTCGTCCTGGTGTTTTTGGTTGCCCTGATCCCGAGCACCATTCCCGACCCCGGCCATGGTGTCGACGTCATCTTCCTCGTCTGTCTCATCTGTGTCGTTTTTCTCATCTGTGTCGTCTCTGTCATCTTTGTCGTCTTTCTCGAAATTGTTGCCCGTGTCAGATTTTGCTTCAATTATCATAGACGTCGGGGTTGGCGAATGAGCTTTAGATTCGTCCGCCGACACCGTCTCTTCAACCTTTCTATTTCTCCTGAGCATAGTGGGGACTTTTTTATCTAAAAAGTTTGCGATAGTTTCAGGGAGGGTAGTGTTTTGTCTAACTATGTACAGCAGTACTATGGCAGCAATGCAACCCATGACTACGGCAATAACTATCATGCCCATTCCACTGTCTTCATCATCTGTAAAACCCCCAATCAAACTGTCATTTTCAAAATTATTGTCATTGCCGAAAAACAAATTGTTGCCCTTGGCTAACAATTCAAGATCAAGATCTGTATTAAGATCGCCCATCATTTATTAGTGTTGTTAATATTACAAAAGAAAATTATCAAATTTTTTTTTATTCGGGGGAGGCTTGGGGTAGGCTTAGAAACTATTGCTTCTACATCTTGGGAATTTTAGCTGGCGGAATGGGAAGTTCAGCCGCAGAAGCCTCGCGCCCCTCGACATCATCAGAACCATCTGCATCAATCGAGCGCTTTAGAGAAGGGTCGTCCACAACCGTCGTCTCGTTTTTCGTCGCGTTATTTGGTTCTTCTTTGGCTAGCGAAATGCCGCCGGCAACATTGAAGTCCTTAATGCTCGGTTCGAAATCCTTGTGTTCAAAAAACATCTGTTGAGCGCGCAATTCAACGCCAAATCCAAGCTGGCTGACCCAAGCACCACCAACCTCAATAACAGCCGTTACCTGGCACCCGCGAGGAATTTCATTTTCCGTAACTCTATGAGCTATGAGTTTTTCCGCGCCTTCTACCTTTCCATAGTCGGGATTTGGCACTGCCTTGTAAATTTTAGTTGCGTTCTTCTGACCATCCTTGAAGATCTTTACTTTAATCTTCGGAGCCCACTCGGGCGATGATTGTGGCTTCACGACGGGGAACTGCTTTGCCGCAATCTTTTCGTCAGCCATGGTCTTGCTAAACCACAACTTCTTGTCTTGCAAGGCATGCTTCAAGAGCAGCTTGTCAATATCCGCAAAAACAGGAACCATGTCGGGTGTCAGGTCGAGCATGATTGTGCTCTTGTACGTGGATTCGTTCCCGTCTTGACCGTCGGGTTGCACGCCAAACGGCGCCTTAGTGGCCGGCAACTGAAAAAGAATCTTTTCCTTGATGTCTTCGCTCCGGTTTACCCACATCTGCTTTCCATGGCCAGACGAGCGGTCCTGCGGCGTCGTGACGTGCCACTGCTCGGGCTTGATGTCGCTGAATTGAAGGACGTTCTGCATTTTCAAATGTGTGTGATGTTTTGTGATGTGTTGGTAGTTTTAGAATTTCACACTTGAAATTCAATTTTTTGATGGACGCTTTTGAAATATGATTTTCCATGGAGAAAGAAAAAATATTGTTCCTCCACCAAAAAACTTATTTAGAGCCAACCTATCGTATCATGGCTTATGTGATTTTAAAATGCGTTACGCAGGGTTCTAAGCTTCGAGTTCGGTTTCATGCCTACGAAAACGACGGAGAATCAACGCAAAACGCCTACGATAACACCTACAACTGCAGATTTCCCAAATCAATCCGGACCGAGGGAAAATTTTATAGAGTGCCCGCTTCTGATATTTCTCTGGTACATAGACTCACCCCATTCTACACCGTCAAGCGTAAAAACATCCAAATTTTGAATGACTACGTTGTAGCACCAGAAAAAATATTTACAGTGGACACTTGCGTCATTTGCTTTGATGCCGCGCCACAGACGACGTTTGTGCCATGCGGACATAGAGTGTGTTGTCAACAATGCTACGATACGTACAAGACCCAAAATAACGACTGCCCCTTATGCCGCAAAATCATCAGCCTTGTGATGTAATATCTAAGAAACTTCGTTCTTGTCAATCGTTTAAAAATATTACAATAAAAAAAATGAAACTGCATGTCATATACGTAGAGGGAAATATCGGCTCCGGAAAATCTACAATATTACAGGCACTTTCTCAACTGTGCAAACCTACCTTTGCTCACATAATACAGATCCCCGAGCCTATCAAATTATGGACAGAAAGTGGCGCCCTTGGATGGTTGTACACCAAAAAAATAGATTCTAAAATATTTCAAAACATGGTCCTTACGACAAGAGCTACGAATATAATCAATAGCTTGCGAGCAATCGACAAAATAAACCTCAAAGAAGACGACAACATTCTGATTGTAGTGGAGCGTGGACTACAGTTCGGTTGTAAGGCTTTTGCCAACATGAATTCGTTTTCCCCAGAGGAAGATTCATTGTATACCATAAATAACGATAGTTTATTAGAAATTATCTACGACACTTTAAGAAAATACGACCCTAAGTTCGTAGAGACATATTTTTACATCAAGGTTAGCACGTTGGTGTGCGCCAGTAGGATTAATTACAGAGAAAGGCGCGAAGAAAAGAATATAGATCTACAATATCTAAAAAAGGTAGAAATAGCTCATAACGAGATGCAAGCCGAACTCATGGAACGCGGACATGACATAAACATCGTCAACGGCGAACTGCAAACTAGCGAAATTTGTAAAAATATTTTAACGTACTTATAAGGATTATTCTTGCGCCGGCGGGGGCTGGCTGACGTTCGTGTAGCTGTGCATGCGCGTTTGAACTTGTGCGGCTCGGGGCGGCGGCGTTGTGAACGGTGGTTCTATGGGGCGGAATACTATGGTTGCGCCCGGATGATCAGTAATATTCGGGTCCAAAATTGATGGAAAGAGCTGCTGAGGTTCAAGAGGCGGCATTTCGTTAGAAATATCACTATCCGTGTCGTCCATCGAATCGTATTGAAAGGATGGTATTAGTTTGTTCGTATGTTCAACGAGAAATTCGTGCGACGATTCACTCATCATGTTCAAAGATACGACGCTATTTGAAGCTGTTGTGACGGTAGGATAGCCCCATCTTAAAAGCATCAGTCCGTATTCGAAATTCTCATAAGTAGCAAGTTCAATCGACATTTCGTGAGAACTTGGAAGCAGCACCCAATCGTTCATTAAAGCGTCGCATAAATTTTTTTGCTCATTTGTTAAAAATTTGAACAATCTGGTCACGTGAAGAGCTCGGCGGAGACTAGAAAGAATGGTGGTCAATCTAGCGTGACACAACGACTGATATGGGACTTTGATATGTTCAAACAAATCTTCCTCATAGCGAAAACATTCGTTCCAATGACTTGCGTGTATTTGCGTTTCGCCTGGTTTTGCTTTCAATCCGCAGAGCGAGCACGTACTTATGTTGCAATGCTTTAATTCAGTACACGCCTCAGATCTTTCCAACATACACCCACAGTGGCTACATGAGCAGTTGAAGGGAGTCGGTGATGATAAGAGATGGTGCAAGCTACTGATAGCCATTTTCGTCGTAAACTCTTTTTTTTGAATAACATATTTTGGAACCTTTTGATGACTTGCGTTTATTTGGCGTTCGTTTTCAACAGGGTAGTCAATAATAAGGGGGCAATTGACCCAGCCTTGTATAGGGCATTCGCAATGGTCCGTACAGCAGCAGTTCTTGCAAATGTCGTGTCTGCAAGATTGGCAAGTGATAGGTTCATTTTTATCGCCCGGATCGGTAAGGTCCAAAAAATTGATATGATTGCAATTGCCACAAGCGTAAGGAAAACCGCACGTTTCTGGCAGAGAATTCAAGTGATCGTTTAATTTTTTTTGGGTTTCCTCGTCAAGTTTGTCAAATACTTTGCTCATATCAAATATGCCGCGGCATCCGTCGAATGGGCATATAAACTTTTTTCCAAGATTATTAATCGGATGATTGTACGACGGTTGACTCATATATTCCTTCAAGCATTCTGGGCACATGTAGTGTCTATTGCAGTTAGATGCAATGAAATCTTTTTTTAAACCACTTTCGAAGCAAATCATGCAGTTTGTGACGTTTGGGTCGACGACTCTTCTTTGCACCCGAATTCCTTCCGTTATCTCTCTTCTTATCAAAGACTGGTCGAGTGCTGTCATACCAACCATGATTTGCTGTCGTTGCTGTGTTTGTCGGCTTGGAACAAACTCTGGAAGTGTTGGATTTAAAATGCTGATTGGCATCCTATCCCAGCGCGACAAGATTACAGAAGACGCGTGGCTTAGTTGTACGTTTTCACCAGTGTCATTTCTAACGTTTAGGCGCATGCTGGAATTCAAAAATCTGTAAGGGATGGATGCTGAGTTGGGTTGAATGACTTGATTCAGAATCGGTGGCTGGTCCATGAAAGATGTAAAATCCAACAATTTGACTTTGTAAACAACTCCACTTTGTGGAAAGTTAATTGCGGGAACTAAACAAATCAAATCCCCGTACGAAAACGTAAAAGATGCAGAGTTTCTAGACCTCGTGGTTCTGCGAACATTTCTGTCGACGTTTCTTAGTAGATTGTTTAAAATTTCGGGTACAGGGTCTTCGTTTGTTTTTCCCGCGAGGTCAACGCTAATAAGTCGGTTAGCGCACTGAATTAAGTTTTGCGTGCGAAGGCTGACATCGAAGTCAAACTCTGGCGAGAATCTTGCCCGCAGGGGAAGCGGTAGCTGCGAAAATAGCGGCATGCCAACGTCGATGACAATTCAAATTTGCAAGCTGTTTCGTCACATTTTAAATTTAATATTTTTGGAGATAAATGTCAAGGTGGCACTGCTACTTGCTCATATCAACTAATAATCGAAACACTTACGTCGGCGCTACGACAAGCGTGGCGCGTCGTTTAAGGCAGCACAACGGCCAACTCGCTGGTGGCGCCAAGCGTACGCGGTCTCACAGACCATGGAAACTAGCTGCCTCTGTCTTAGTCGGATCTAAAATACCTGCTTTAAGATTAGAATGGAGAATGAAGCGAGCGAAAGGTCCAAAAAAAAGACTTGCGCTATTTTCTCGACTGTGTAATGAGTCAAAGTTGGATTATACTTGGCATGATTAGGCACGGAACGGCGTAGTGTTGCCAAGAGTTGAGAAATTTCCAGCGCGGAGCATCTTGTTTGCTAGGCGCTCGGCTTCTATGACGTTGTTTGGCTGACCCTGACTGGGCTCGCTGTCAGCGCTCGTCGTGTCTTTCTTAGCAAGCACGACTGGATTTTTAGAAACTTTTTTGACGGTCGGGCCGGTCTTAGGTTTCTGTTGTGTCTCCTCAACCGCATCGTCCTTAGTTCTCTTCAAGTTTACGCCAGGAACAGACGATCTCGGCTTTTCTCCTGCTTTCCATCTAAGTTTTGGCTGGTCGCCCGAGATGTCGGCAATTTTCTGTCTCGTAGTCGTCGACTGCGCCATGGACGATTTGTCTGATTTATATTCGGACAAATCTGGCAAGGGCTTATTCTCTCTCTGTTCTTGAACGCTTAAGCGCGGGGGGCCGTGCATGATCATGCTGGTGCCGACTTTTTGCTTCAAACCCTCTTGCATTTTACGAACGGCGCCGGTATACAACTGTTGAGTCTTCATTTGGTGAGTTGTTGGCAATTGCGAAATTTGTGATTGAGATTCGGTTTTGCTAATTTGGGCTAAGGAAACAGGCATTGTTTTGTAGTGTGTTGTTATTCTCAATATTTTTTTTGCTTCAATTTTTTTTCTTAGCTGCGTTTATTTTATGCCCCATGTTATGTTTTTTATTAAAAATGCAGTCCCCCGATTCTATCGTTGGAGACGATAACGCAAGTGTAAGAACTACAGATATAGCAGTTTTTCATGAGTTGTGTAATCGAGAACGCGTTGATTTAAAACTTCCATACAATAGGTCAAAACATGCAATTGATAAAAATGACGACAGAATTTCGCTGAAATCAAAAAATGATTCAAACATCGACGTGCCGCCAGAATTTTTACCGAAGGAACGCAACGACGGCGGCGACAAACCCAACGACAATATTTTAGATATAATTAGCAAGGACGAAAGTCACGATACCGAAGACAAATTATCCGTCATATCAAGCGTGCCATTCAAAAGACGTAGCGACATCGAGAGCCAACATAGTTTAAAGAGCCGAAACAAATTCATAGGCCACGCGCCACCACAAACTTTTTACAACAAACCAAACGTTGTCGAGCGAGAAGAAGACGCGGTAATGGACAAAGCAGCGCTGTTGCAAGAAATAAAGCAATTGCAGATGCTCAATCCACAGACCTGCATTTTGTCTAGAGAATTTACGATGGGGGACTCCTACGAAACCATTCAACTTGGACTGTACCAGGCAAAGCAATCAATCGACATTGCTAGCGGGGTTAACACGATGAAAGACGTGCTCAAGGTCGGCTGCACGGGTATAGAGCTCGGGTGTAACAAATTTGCCAAAAATTATGTAGATCTAAATGGCTGGTCGACAGAGGTGGCTGGTTCAATCGACGGACAATCGTACAACGCCCCGTTGCAACAAATCTACAGAAAATATTGGCGTAATGGGACCAACGGCATGAATCCATTTTTGCAACTGGCGTTTTTGCTATTGGGAAGTGCTGGAATTTTCGGCCTCAAGAAAAAGTTTTTGGGAACTGGACACTCGACCAACAATCACAGTGCGCCGCCCATGCCACAAACAAAGGTTGCTTACGAATCGCAAGCGGCGGCGCCGCCCATGCCGCATAACACGCCAAAGATGAAACGACCCTCGGCAGCGCCAATAGACATACCGCAAACAGACTCGCCGTCAAAAAATAATTTAAAGTTTACTAATTTTAAACCTCCTTCGACTCCTTCGGCTCCTTCTTCAACTGTTTCCCCGCCGCTTCCTTCCAGGAACCCACAGGCGGGGATAAACAACTTGTTAACGCCCGGCATGCTCGATCCGCAAACTATTACACAAACTATGGCAGCGGTAGCACCGCTAATGAAAACAGTCGGTCCCATGCTACCGACGATGATGTCTGCCATGTCCTCTATGGCCTAGCACGCTGCGATATAATCATTTTTAATTTATTCAAATCCAGTTGCATTTTTTTTACGCGCGACGACAGCACCAAAATTATCCAACACATTGCTAAGATCGTGATAACCACCAGGAATTTCCAAAGATCAGATTTACGTATTGTAACATAATCTTTTTTTTTCGGCGCTGCGACAGTCCCAGCCTGAGTCAACTCTACCTTTTCTGATTTTAATAAATTTACGGGAGTATGCCTAGTAATGTTGTTAGATTCTTTCATTTTCGGCAAATCCGGCAGTTTTCGACTAGCAGATTTTTTGATCAATTGTGTCTTTCTAGGAATGTCTTTTTTTTTTTCGGATGATGCGAATGCTTGCGCAATTCTAACCATGTTTGTTATTTTTAAAATTATTATTTTGTTATTACAAGTCAAAAGCAAACAATGAACTTATTCACTTTAATTCTTGTAGTGTTAGGAATGGTTGCTTTTGTAGCTCTACTCTCTATGGTCACCTCAAACTCTATGGCCGAAAGAACCAGAATCGCTGGTCTCCGTCTTGTGGAACAATCAGGAAAGATGATAGCCAACTCAAAGCAAGATACAAATTTGTTATTTGCTGTCTTAGACTCGACCGCAGCCGTGTCTTACGCAGAAGCGTTGACTATGATTTCGTCGGATGACAATATACAAAGAGTCTACAAAACTTCACCAATAGAATTACTAGAAAACGCAAAAGAAGAGCAAAAAAATGCGATAAAGAACCTTGGTCGAGAATATCCATCTCTTCTTCCGGATCAAGAAGACGCAATAGTTTCGGGGTGGATTTAGAAGACTAGTGCAAGAGCAGCAACCTCTTGAAAAACACTGTTTGAAAGGCCATCATCAAAATTAATGCACAAGCCATGGCGAAAACGCTTCCCACGGAAAGCATCGTGATCGCATCTCTTGAATCTATTATCTCCTCGTTACCAGATCCCAGCAAATCTTTGAAAAAATTGGCCAGCTGGTGTTGCCCCCCGTAATTACCTCGAGCCAGAGCTTGCCTTAAATATATTGCATCGCGAAGCGGAATCTCGATTGTTTGTATGTCTGTCTCCTCTTTTTTTTCTGGCTTTTCTTGGTAGATTGTGATGTCATTATTTTGCTTTTTAGTTCTTGTCATTTTGTTTAATTAATATTAAAAAAAATATACTTGCTCAACAAATGGGACAAACACAAACTAAACTGCAAGATTTCGCGCCAACTGAGAAAAATCTTAATTTGGAAAATGATGAGTTTAAAAAAAACAAAATTCAATACTTGTCGTTAAATGGCATGAAAAAATACATGAATGGTAAAAATAAGCCATGTGTTGTCGCAGCGACCGCAGAATGGTGTTCTCATTGTAAAACTCTTCGGCCTGTATTAGATGATTTACGTTCGAAGAAAAAATCGTACAATGTTGCTTTATTTAATGCCTACAAACACAGAGAAAATAAAGACATTGGAAACCTAGGAGAAGATCAGATAGGAATTAAAATAGACGACGCAATAAAGGGCTATCCAACAATATTTTTCTTTGATGGAAATGGTACCGCGGCAGTCTACGACGGTGATAGAAATGCCAAAGAGATTAATCAAGCTATGAAAATATTTTTAAAAATTTAAAGCTAGAGCTCAAATTTAGATACTAGAGATATGGTGGTCTTCGCATGCTTCTTAAGCACCAATCCTACAGTTTTTTCTAAAATGATATAATCTAAAGCAGTCTTTTCTTGTTTTCTTTTTTTGTAAGGCTTTTGCAACTTAAGCACTTCTTCCGTTATTTTTGAATTTGCTATGAAAAACGATTTATGCGACGCTTCCACCATCTGATTTGAGTCAAAGTCTGCGATGTGCTGTAAATCCGATCCTCCGTACAAATCTCTAATTTTATCTGTAGCTTGTTTGTCTACGTTTTTTTTATCGTAGCGAAACTTTCCAAAAATTGTAGAATAATTTAGGGAATACGCCAAGTCCGAATTCAAAATCCCATCGTAATTCAACTTGGGGGATTTATTCGGGACTAAATTACGATCCAAAAACATGAAAATATTGTATTTAGACTTATTCCTAGAATACGCGTTAGCCCAAGCTTCTAGAAAATCATTTTTTTGTATCCCGCGACTATGACGTCAAAATCGGGGTAGTAAGTTTTGCACTTGCTTACAGTTTGGGCGCTCGACCCGTTGCTAGCAATTATGCAAACGGCTTGCGGCTTGTTCAATTTCTTCAAACTAATTTTTTTGGGCCTGCCTTCGTCAGATGGATAGTAATTGTACAAAAGCATCATAATAAAAACCAGCAATAATATCAAGAATACGTACCAATAGATCACGTGAAGCATTTATGTTACAACATGTTAATATTTTTTCTAGGTCGTCCGCGGCTTCTCTTGGGTTTTCGTTCCGGTACGTTTGTATTTTCAACTAAGTCGCCATCTTCGTTCCTCTTTCTTCTTGGCTTAGCGCCGTTCATACCAACATAACGCCCAGATTTTTTGTAAGGACGCTTGGTTTTTCGTTGATACCCGATGCGACCAATACACTTGAGAGATACATCTTCCACAAGCTTATCTATAGTCGTGAATTGATATTCTTTGAACGAGTCTATTCCAGGTATTTCGCGAAATACAATCATAAGTTCTTGACGGAGAAGTTTATGGTCAAATTCTATGTTTCGCAAATCGTTATTGAAATCGTCTGCGCTGACCAAAAGTTTTCTGTAAATGTGGGTATCTAATAACATGCGTATTGACGTGTCGACGCGAGTCCTTATTTCTTTTCGTTCGTTCCAAGTCTTTTGATATTTGTCTCGGGACTCTTGACCCCAGCCCGAGCCTTTGCGTTGCGAAGCTGTGTTGCTGGGCTTCAGCGCAGGGGGCGCGTGCGAAGGTGGCTGCGGCGGCGGTGGCGGCGGTGGCGGCGGCGTGGGCGGTGTTGCAGGCTTCGGCGTCTCAGTGTTTGGTAAGAAGAATTGCGTAACGTATTCGTGCAATTCAAATGAATCATTGGAATTAGAATCAGTCATGCACGCTTCGAACACCAGCTCTTCTTGCTCATCTTCCTCGAGGGCTTTGAACGCGCGACTGCCAATTTGAATATCGTCGCACATTTGAAATTGAATTTAACGGAAACTGATTCTGAAAAAAAAACTCCATTGGAGAAAATTTATGTGCTTTTTGTAGGAGTGACTACAGTATTAAAAAACTCGAAATACCATCTCCCACTGTCGTGATATTTTAACTTCGAAAAGTCTATCAATGCGTCGCTCTTATTTGCTAATTCTTCTAAGTTTATTTTTAAATTATTAACGTCTAGTCTGACGTCTATTGATGGATTGTGTATTATTTTTTCCACAAATAGACGATTTTCCGACAGCTTCGGCTCTACTATCACAAAATACAAGGGAATTTGCTTATAACTAATTTCAGATCCCGGGGGAAATTTATTATCGTTCCTAATAAATTTAAAATCACCGTCGAAATCAGAACTTTGAAGCGGCGTCCACCCAAGATACATGCTTTCGTCCTTCCTCTTTTCGACGTATTCGCGAGCTTTCCAAAGGTCTCTAGACAAGTCCGAAAAGCGCCGCTCCTCTATTCCCCGAGACACGTTTGATTTTTGACAAGAAAACTTGTACAGGACGTCAAATATACCGATGATACCCGGTGATTTGTATCGCGTAAATATGTAATCATTTTTTGGCGTAAGACTAAACGCTGGTATGATCATGCAAAAATTTATGAATCTCATTGCACTTTTTTTTTTTAAAAAGATAATATTTCCGACAAGTTAAACTTAACTTGATTTAAATATTTATAGAACAATAATATGGCGAAAACTACCAAAAAAAAATTGAATCAAAAGTTGTCGAAAAAAAGTGCGTCGACCCCGCCCCGACCAACAAAAAGGAAAGCTTATCGTAAGTCGACAAAGAATTACGCCAAATCAACTGTTTTGCGACGAAGAAGTAGAACTTCAACAACCAAAGCATACTCGCCAAGAAAGAAAAGAAGGACGCGCTCGCGGACGACGATTTCTTATCACACCCCAACACCACCGCTAAAAAAACGTAAATCTCCAAAAAAAAAGAAAATTAGACTATCTCCAAAACGCGCGGCCAAAAAATTAAAAACGCCGCGCAAGTCTACGAAAAAACGCACCGTCGCAAAATCCCAAAAGCGGCCGAAAAAACCTAGGCTGTCTGTCAGTCGCGCGGCAACAAAATCCTTGACGCGGCCCCGCTTAACGACGACGCGGCCCCGCTTAACGACGCAAAGTAGTAGCTATAGTTACTGGATTCCGAGCAGCAGTAGACGCACTAGCAGCACAAGACTTCCCTTGACTACGCGGGCTAAATCTACGAGAATCAAAAAAAGGTGCCCGAGCGATCAAAAATTAGTTTGCGAATGCGTCAGCAAGAGCAAAGTGGGCAAGAAGCGCAAATCCCGGTGCAGAAAACATTCAAAACGTAACCCGCAAAAATGCAAATCCGAAACCCGACCGTGTTATAACGCTCACAAGAATACGTGCAGCCCGCCAGCCAATGCGTATAACTGAACTGAAACTATTTCAACCAACAAATTTTGCTTTAAAAACTTTGTGATACCAATGATGTAGTATGCATAGGAAACCGATAGGTTTGTGAGGCTTGAAAGAATGCGCTATTGTTTTTATAATTTCCTCGTCCATCTCGCTATTATCTTTTGAAAATAACTCGTGAATGCGATCGCTTTTTTTTAAATATTTGCGCTTTGAGCCTGGATCTAGCAGCAATAACCAAATTTTCTCAGAATCTTGCAAAGCTTCTCTGAAGCAACCGTTGGCCGATCCCATGTTTTCTTTCCTACCATCTTCCAGAGTTTCCCGCTGTCGATTTATAGCGTAATGGCATTTTTCTATGCTTTTATTTATTTCCTCCATCTTGTATACTATTCGTTTGAATTTCATCATGGTCGAAAGAAAAGCAATCATGGTTGCCGTCACGATAGGAAAGACGGAAGCTAATTTGCTGCTAGCTGAACTATCCTTATCTTTGCAATCAACGGACCACCCAAACTCGGCATTAAGCGATTCGATGAAGGCAGTAAATGTTGCTAGCGAAATGATTACCATGTTATAAGCGTTGTTTTTTATTCTGATGTCCATCAGATAAAATGCTAAGGCGTCTCTAATGTAGATCAATCCTTTTTCTTGCGTCAACAATCTGATAAAATCCTGATTGTCTAGCGTCATTTTTTAGTTAAAGAAAAAAAAATTTTTTTTTTATGCAAAACGGGCAATTATTTTGAACACCATTTAAAACACCACTTGGGCTTCTTCACATTTAATTTTATTCCATTCTTTCCGACTTCGAGAAACTGTTCTATGGCGCCCTCAACAAGAGGTTTTATGATGTCATCAAAGCGATCCAACGGGCCCTCGTCTCGATCGATCAATTCGTGCACAACATCAATAACTAAATCTTTCTTTTCGCGTCCCGTCAATCCTTGAATATCCTCAACGTACTCCATAGATATTTTGATGAACTTGAACAGACCGGACATGACGTTGTCTTTGTCTCCAACAACTATATTTGCAACATCGATTGCATCGTCGACAATTTTTTTTGCGTCGATTAGTTTGGTTTCTTCCATGTTTGGAATGTTTGTTATACAGACATAATAAAAAACAGCATGAACAAACGGGCAAAAAAAAATTTTGAAATATAAATGAACAAGTACGCCTTGATAGTTTTCTTAACAGTATTATTTATATTGTTGGCGATAATTATCATATACGCTATAATAATGAGGTTTTTTGAAATAGGATTTGATCCATTAATCAACGATCTTCCGGTTATCGTACCTAAGAAATTGAACAACAACACTAAATCAAGAATAATTCCCAAGATCATCTATATTTGTAACAAAGATATAGAAGACATTCCAAAACAGTTGATTAAGAAATGGAAAGAAATGAATCCAGATTACAAAATCGAACTGTTTGGCGACTCTGAATGCGCAAATTTTATCGAGGATAATTTTGGCCTCACGCGTCGTCAAAATTTTGAGAAAATACCAGACGGTCCAATAAAAGCTGATTACTGGAGAACTTGCATTTTGTACGTGAAGGGGGGTGTTTATGTTGATGTTGACATCGTTCCCATGCACACCATAGACTACATCATAAAAGAAAACAACATACCCAACCCAACATTAGTTATTCCTGGATCCGGCGTGTTTTGGAAGACGGTCAATCCTTGTTTCATTGCAGTCACTCCCAAAAATCCAATATTTGAGGATTGTTTGTATTTATACGATTACTTATTTACTCACAAAAATTACTTTTACTGGCAATTTTCGATCGTCGTAGTTTTAACCAGAGTTCTGAACTCTTATTTTAAAGTTCGCAACGTAAGCAAAACTTACCTAAGTTCTAACCATCAAATCAAAGTTTTAAAGGAAATTTATACAAATTTAGGCGGAATTCCATCTCTCTGCACGTCTGAAACGTGTTCAAATGACTACATAATAAACCAAAAAAAAGAGAAGCTGCTAAAAACAAGAGCCGATAACTACGATAGGTTTAAACATCAATTCATATCCTTGATTAAAATGAAAAAAGTGTCATGATTATAAATCTACATTATAAGGCATTTTAATAAAATAATATATACGTAGTATCAAAGATGGAAAATTTAATTGAATTATTAGAAAATTTTTCGGTGGTGGAATTGCAAAACGCTACGTTATATTATAAAAAGGAAATCATTAAAAAAACTTTGAGAACCTTATCTACCCCTAATGCGCGTAGAAAATACTTGAAACAATTGGGAATAACATTTGATGATAAAAAACAATTATTCTCCGGAGGAGCTAACTATGCAGAATTAGAATATTTGTTATGTCCAATTACAAACAAGATATTTGTCGAACCAGTAGTTGCAGAAGATGGCGTGACTTACGAAGAAAGCGCGTTGGTAGCTGCCCAGGAAGCCCTAAACGAAACGCCGTTACGTTTTTTTCCAAATAATGTCATGCGAAACCTGGTGTTTAGTTTAAAATCAGAAACCCCAAATGATAGTAGAGTGAGAAGGTTTTTTGAACACCATTGGAACCATGAGCTCATTGCGCAATTGGGCTTAGATATTAACCCACCTGGGTTGGCGCGCTGGCGGCGATCCCGATTAGTATTAAAGCTAATTAAGGGCTTTATTTTATTGATTGCTCCGACTGTTATGAACCGACGCGTCGAAGCGGCCGCGCGCGGGGAAGGCGACTGGATAAGCCTGGCTTTGCTTTATTCGCTCAGTCACACTCTCCAAAAAATTGATCTCGAGTAGGACACGGACCCTTGAAGAGGAGTGGAGCCGCAACACAGGTTGAATTGAGTGCGTACTTGTTGACACGTCAGTGCTACCCGGTTGACCATGCCCAACGCCAAAAAAGAGCTAGACAGACCACGGACGCCGCCGTGCTCGAAGCGACCCGAGAACCCCCCGCCGCTGCGTAGCAAAAAACGTTATCGCGCGCTGGGCGCCGCTATTGTATTTTTTGACATCCAAGTAGCATATGCGCCGCTCTCGGCGACGAAGACTAAGTATTAATTGATTACGATAGATTGCTATACTGTCGCTCGCCCGTCTTAGCAAGCTGCACGCTACGCCTGACTGTTTTAAGACCCTGGGCGCGTGCTTTTTTCTTGTTTCCCCGGGAGGCAGATCTTTGGCTGCGGCCGGTGTGTTTTAAGACAGACGACGCTCGTCGTGTAACGCGCGAGCCAGCTTTAGCTTTTTTGCCAGCGCTGTTGACAGTGGTCCCTAATCCAACAACCTCTGGCTGACCAGTGGCCACCCCGGCAACCTGTAAGGCGCGACCGCCAACAGTAGCTACTTTGGACCCGGCCAGCGCAAATTTAGA
The DNA here is from genome assembly GCA_002684915.1 of Verrucomicrobiales bacterium. GTDB lineage: Bacteria > Verrucomicrobiota > Verrucomicrobiia > Limisphaerales > UBA1096 > UBA1096. The sequence continues at coordinate 32,217 of NYWG01000162.1, read as the reverse complement.
AGCTGTTTTTCCAATTTTTCCCGTCTTTGTTGTTATTTTCCCAGTTTGCAGCAAAGCTTTGCGGCTCGACACCTTTATTTTCCGACGCATTCTTCGTTTCAAAGACCTTCCAGATCGACTACGCCTTTTACCGCCGCGCATTTCCGACGACTTTGTTAGCGTACGTAATTTATCACGAAATCCCGACTGATTTGTATTTCTTGCCATCCACCTAACTCGTCTAACCCATTCTGGATCGCGAGTAAGTTCATCTCGTAATACAGTAAATGATCTGGGCGTTCCTAACCTTACATAATGTTGTTGTTTGGGACTATAAACACTACCATATTTGCCCCATATTTGCTTCTGCCTATGAGGCTTTAGACTCGATCTTTTAGATTTTTTGTTGCGTGGTGGCGATTTAGGAAACGACCATGCTCTGCGACTGCTAACATTTCCGCTCCTCTTGGATTGACGCTTCGATCTTCTACGAGTTTTTTGCGTGCGTTTTGGCGAACGACTTCGCGAACGACTGCGGGTGGGTTTTCGAGAACGACTTCGCGTGCGCGTTCCGCGCCGCGACCGAAGCACTTTGGATTTTTTCCATCTAAATCTTCCTCGTTTGTCTGGTATAGACGCGTACGTGTTGCCGTCGTTGCCCGTCATAGTTTTATTGCGGCATTCGTTTGCCGGGTATGGAGGAGAGGGTCGATTGGCATATTTTTTTAAATGAGACATATCGCGACAACCTGACATGTATTTTTATGTTTTTTTCTTAATATGAAGAAACATTATTCTCCACATAGTTCTGGAATGAGATCGATCAGTTTCTCAGTGCTTAGTTTGTTATAGTAATACCTGACAAGACTGCGACGGTGCGTCTGTGTCATGCGGTGACTGTTTTTGTAAAAAATCAGTTTCTTAGCAGCCAGTCGACTAAGTTTGAATTCAGATGTGAGGAGATCTACATCGCAGTACTGGTCCAGACAAATCAAGTCAAAATCGCCGTCTCGCATGAACATGGGCGCCCTACGAATCAGTTTCAGACGAGCCAAAAAACCGAGAATTTCTTTTTTTCGCAAAGACGGAATATTCTCATCCATATTTATAATCACAATTCAAATTTGAATAAAATTTGGCCTGCTTTGCAATATTTGCTCCGCTTGACAAAAAAACGATGATTATCTCCAAAAAAGATGCAAATAATTTACTACTAAGCCTGTGGCAGGCTAACGAGTTTGTCGCCGGAAAACCACGGCGAGTCGTTCCGTTTCCGACACCGTCGTCTCTAATGAAAACGGATTTGCCAAAATTAAAACACAATGATTACCTTGTTACATACAAGAACGACGGTGTGAGGTGCGTGCTGCTGTTTGGTTATTTTAAATCAGAAAAAAATGAGAATGATTGGATAAAAAGCTCTGTTTTTATTCAACGAAATGGCTACGTGACAGAAGCTAATTGCACCAGCTTGGACGATCAACTATACTGCGGCACGGCCTTCGATGGCGAACTTGTAGACAATAACTTCATCATTTTTGACGTCGTGGCCGTCAAAGGGTATACGCACATCGCCCTACCCCTCTTAGACAGGCTTGAAGCCGGCAAAAAAATTTTACCATCTATTAGATCACGTCGCATAACTATAACCCAGAAAGAATTTGTCGAATCTAGCAATTCTCGAAACATATTTGATAAATTTCAGACAAACGTTATACCCAAAAACGTGGACGGAATTATTCTTGCCCCAAAATACGAGGGCGTGGGAGTCGGTCGCCTTGTCTCCTACTTTAAGTACAAACCCACTGATCAGATATCAATCGACTTGCGGTGGATAAAAAATGATAAGTTGCTCAGATGCGGCAGTCCTGGTTTTGAAATAATTGAAGATTGCATCAAAGATTTGTCATGGGAAGAAAAAGACTTTGGCGACGACGGGATATACGAATGCATTGTCGCCTTTGCGCAACGCGACAACCTCAAGACTATGAACTTGTGTCCAAAAATTAAAAGAACAGACAAAAATTCAGCGAATTCAAAATATGTCGTTTTGCGGACTGTCCAAAATCTTACCGAAAATATTAAACCAATGGAGGTATATAATTCGCTTGGGAACTAAATTTAAAATGTCCACCGACATTTCAGTTAGTTCTATCTATACGGACCCAAGGTGCTCTTTTGTCATAGAAGCCCTTCACCACGCGGGCATAGATTGTCGAGTAACGCCAAACGTGTCTATTCATGCGAAGAAGATAGAATACGGATGTTCTATTCGTTTGCCGGGCACAAACCAGACGCGTGAAAAAATTAAGGAAACCTGGGAAGTTGCAAAGCTGGCTGGAAGATACGAATGCGCGCACCTCGAAATTGACGGACAATATTCGGGTTGCGCTTTAAACTACATTTATGCGCCCAACCTATGCGTCACCCAGAAACATAGCTAATTATTGTCCGCCTCGTCTAAATCTATCATGTCGCTCGCCCGTCTTAGCAACCTGCGCAAGAATATATCGACGAGAAAACAGAAAATGAGTAAAACTGCGCTACCGTGAAAATCTTGTTGAAGATCTTGTCGCGCCCCAGCAGCAGCGGTTCTGAAACGTCGGCGCAACCGCTCCCTTACGTCGCGAACGCGTTGGTAAAGAGTCGAATCTGTTTGAGTTTCAATCAATAACTGCCGTGCCATGTCTGGAATGAGAGCCGGTATCGTAAAGTTTTCTATACCTAGCTCGCGGGCGAGGTCGTAGTTCCAATTCGCTTCAAAGAAATCATTTACTTCAGAATTTAGTACGCGGTTTGTGGCCCGCAAACCCGCACTGTTTGGCCGGCGACGCATTTGTGACAATAAATTGTATATCATGTTGCGCAGAATCATGTTTGGCATATAATTACGATGTTCTAAGACAACGCCGCTTGATGTTCGTATAGGATACATGTCAAGTCTATCTAAAGAACTTTTCTCATAAGTAAACCCATCTGCGGCAACTACTGGTTGAATAAATATGCATTGAGTAATCGGACATATAAGATCTTCATACTCTATGTCCGCAGCGCCCCCAGAAATTTTTTCAAACGAATTAGCACGAACGTTATAGTTTATTCCTAATGTTTTTAAATACTTTCTCCTTGATATTTTGGTTGGAAGCGCTTTTACAGTTTTTTTTATTATTAGCGCTTCTAAAGTTTTATCCATTTTTATAATATCTAATAAAAAATTAATTAGGCTTAATAGATTCTTCCACGTAAACATATTTTGAAAAATCAAAGTTTCCGCAAGGGATAGAAGGAATTTCGTCTAATTCCATGGGCACCGGATCAGGAAGAACTTTTGTCAAGTTGTCAAAAGTTTCTTGACAAAACGCTTTTGATTTTCTATCTTTGAAACAAGTCTCGTGGTTCCCAAATTTTTTGCAGATGATGCAATATGCACCACCAAACTTAGTTCGACTTTCCGCATAACTCTTTTCGCCGTGACATTCAAAGCATAGCGGCCACAAATTGCATAAAGAATCCTGTCCATTGTTTTTTAACGCCACAAAATGGTCGAGTTCACACATGTATTTGACGGTGCCGTCGCCGTACCGAATCACTTTGAATGTCTTTCCACATGCTCCACATTGATTATTCCAACAACGTATAAAATTAGTCCTATTCTTTTCGGAGAGGAGTGTTTTTCTCTTCTCCCTCCTGGTTGATTGCTTACTTCCTGACATAGCTGGCGCGCAACATTTGAAATTGCAATTTAGAGAAGTCGTCGCTGAATAAAATATTCAGATATGAATCCTGACTCAGACGACCAGTCCGTCGATTCGCAAAACAGCAAAGTTACGCGGTGGATAAAGAAGCGCAAAGCTTTGTCGAACTCGCAGCCGTTATTTGATGCCACGCCACCAAAAACCAACACGCAGTTTACGATCGAAGACCTGCGTGAAAAAAATAAGCGAATCTTAAAAAGTTTACATTTAGACAAAGATTGTAGTAAAGAAAACTCTGTGGACGTGTGGTTATTTACGATTTCTTTGTTGTTATACTCGTTGGGGTTACCCGATAAGATCGAGATTGCGAAAGATTTAACATCAAGGCTTTTAGCAAAGACACAAAACCACTTTATGCCGCTTCCTGGCGATTTTTCAGAAACAAAAATGATTATGAACCCGCTAACCGAAAGTTACTTCGACGATATAGAACACGAATTGAAAAGTTTAAGACAGTGCAGGATTGTGTACGAGCCAACTGAGATAATGATCTTTGCAAACGAGGATAGATTTTACATTTTTAATAAAATAATTGATGTGAGGAAATCATGCGCATGTGAAAAAGTCGTTAGAATGCTAGAAGTGATGCGCTCTAAGTTGCAAAGCAACGACATAGAATTAAGTAAACTGAAGAGCCAAGTAGACTATTGCTTTGAGATGAAAGACTTGAAAGACTTGTTAGTCCCCATGGTGGAAACGCAAACTATTCGGCCATGTTCTTCAAGTTTGCCAGTTGGTAAACCATCGATTGCGGAAGTCAACCGTTTGTTAAAGCAAAAGTACCCCGACAAGACACCCCACACGTCGCAAGAAAAAGAGTGGGAAAAATCTACCATGATTTATGACATTATTGGGTGTTATTGTCATATTCACAAAAGGTTACACGCCGGCAACCATCAATACGTATCGTGGAACGTGAGTTATCGAAACATTAGATACAAGTGTCATCATAAAGAGGAAGGTCAAACTAGCACACCATTCGTGAATTTAACTAGATAATTTGTACGTCTATGGCTCGCGCAAAAAAAAACTTGAAACCAATAAATGGTAACAACTAGGAAAAAAACAAAAAGACTCTGAAAAAAAATTAATTGCTGAAGATGAAACGTTACAAGACATAAACAGACAATTAAAAAGTATTACAAAAAAACAAGCAGACTTGCTGTACGTAGTGCGAAACGAAAACGGAAAGACACTGTCGGAAATTATTCACGAATCGCTGGTAAAACACGTCAGTTGATATTATTTCGTATGAATTCAATATCGCCCGGGATAAATTCATCATTTGGCAAGCAGTTATCTTCAAGTTTTGTTTGGTGGGTCATTATAGAGCATTTTCCGCCATTCGCTGCCCTGTGTGGCACTCCCAGTGTATGAATGAATTCGTGTCGCACGAGGTACCGTCGGTAGAGTACTTTGTTCGGGAAATGACGAGGGGGGTTGATAAACCTTTCTTTATTAAAATAAATAAATCTAGACGTTCCGCGCAAAGAAGCTGCAGATAGTCCATCAAATTCACTACCTAAAGATTTGACTATATCGTCGTTGCTACGAAATTCGACTACAATGTCTGCATCCTGTAACTTGTCACACTTAACGAATTTAAAATCTAGTTTGTTGAGAAGAGAATTGACAACTTTTAAACACCATGCGGCGTAATAATCGTGTTTAAAAAAAACGGTTTTTATTTGTGGTTTGGTGTGTTCACGTTGCATTTATTATTGATTTATTTTTTTTTACTTAATACTACTAATTCTAATACGACACCTGACATAAAAATTCCGACCCCCCATATGCAAGCTGCCTTCACAACTGATAGGAGAAGATGATTATTAAAATTATTATCCTCGGTTTCAAAACTAGGAATAGCAAAAGCTAAACCTATCATGAGGCCCGTGATGCATATTTGCGCAGACCTAGAAGATCGACCCGAATCGGTCTTAGCAATATTACTTAGAAGCACGCCAAATGCAAACACGGTGGAGACTACCGATAAAAAGGTATTTTTCACCTCTCTCTGCTGATGAGATGCCGTATCTATGTTATTTGCCGGCGTGTACGCTATGATTGCGGCGTCTAGGCAGAAGAGAATAAGCACCCAGACACTACAAATCCACATCATTGATTGTTGAGTCAATAGACCGCTCTTCCATTCTCTATTTAGGACACATATTTGGGCGAACGGCCATAAAATAGCTGCGACGCATATTACGAGTAGTTGGACCACTTTTATTCTAGCTTTATTTTCAGAAATATCGATATCCGACAATTCTGAATGTAATTTAGCAACAATATAGCCAGCGGAAGTAATTGATGAAACAGCTACTATACTTTCCATGTGTTTTATTATTAGTAATTTTTTTTATTTGTAAAGCAAGATGACATGTTTCTATCAAAAATTTTGTGGATATTTTTCATGGCTGCGCTAGTCGCATTCACGTGCAATATTGCATTGCAGGGAATTACAAAATTAAAACAAACCCGAGTCAAGCGCTTAGTTTTGAGCGATATTATGGAAAATAGGACCGGTATAGAAGAAAAACATTTAAAATTATTTGATTCTTCTATAATTTTGTATACGATACAAGACGATATTGTACAAAAAGAAGAATACATTTTGCAAAATAAAAAATTACCAAATTTTGTGAACAAAAATGTGTCTAAAATAGCAACTCCAAGCTTTAAATCTATTTTAGAGCAAACCGAAACCAATTACGGAATCGTTCAAATTTTAGGCCAAAAATATATTGCAGTCGCGAACGACTCTCGGAACAAACTAGCTTTGGTCCTCTATTAATTTGACTTTTTTAAGCTCGAGGCGGCCAAGTTGCACAAGTCGGCAAGGGCTGCGGGGTTTTGGACCATGTTTAAGGCAAAATTCTGAATGTCTTGTTGATTAACGTCTTGCATGAGGTTTTGGCTAAGTTGTTTAATGTCAAGATCTTTGTCTTTTGCGTTTTCCATTTTAGACGCAGCGTTGCCTATGCTATCGAGTAAGCGGTCAGGAATATTTTTGTATACTGACCACATAATTGTAGCTTGAATCATGTTCTTCAAATATTCACAGATGGCATCTCTAGTGTCGCCATCGCAATTCTCGATGACCTCCGCTAATCCCAACTTTTGACAAAATGGAATGTTTTTGATTGAACCAAGGTCGTTGTTGTTAATCGCAACAAAATGAGGTTGCATTTCATCATAAAAGCTTTGAATCAGTTCTTCCTTCTTTGAAGCCTTGTCTGCCTTGTTAAAGTTGTGTGTGATCGCCATGTCGTATTTTAGCTTTTGTTCTCTAAATTTATCACCACTGGAAGTACCTTCGTATTTTGAACACAAAGCGTCTAGGAATTCTACGATGAAATGATGATAATTTTCAATGGCATAATTCTTTATCTTCTGCGGATCTTTCATATCATCGTTGGGGTCGGCCTTTTTGGCAGCCATCATTTCAGACATTTTTTTAATAGTGTGTGAATAAAAAAATTGATCTTTTAAACGCGCAAAAAAATATTAACTTTTATAATAATGAGCAAACGCAATGGAAATTGCAAATCTAATCAATCCATACGACGAAAAATTTCACAAAGGGAACGCAGTGCAAAAACCATTACCTCAAATCAAAGAAAATACAATCATGGCTGTAGAGCGCAAAATGGATATGGATGAAGATAGCAGACAATTTGTAACTGTCGATAAGCTATACGACATTTGGAACTTCCAAAAAGTTTCCAAAAATACAGACACAATCGTACAGACGTTATCGCCATCCCCTGTGATTATTGAAGACGAAATCGTTGAGAACGACGACGACACAAGCCTGATTGTCGTCATTGTCTGCGCCTTGGTGTTGATGTACGTATTTTACATCTTTTTCAACCTCAGAACAAAAAAAATGAAGCCGACACCTGCTAAAATAGCAAGGCCGACGCCACCAATGCAGACAAAAATTACCCCGACAACGTATGATATTCCCACACCAATAATCAATTAAATTATATTGTTATTCATAAATGACTATGGAACTTACCGAAACCGTCTCAAACGATACTTACGGAACGACGGTTATAACACCGCGGCCAGACGAGCAAACCAGCTCAACCAGCTCAACCAGTTCTGACCAAGGCGAATCTTCTGAATTCCTGACTACCGAGTTCATCTCTTCGTATTCTAGATTTGGCGTACAATTTATTTTAAGCGGCGCAGTCATCGTGTTTTCATGTTGCATGATTTGGCGAAATCCAGAAAAAGATAACTCCGTCCAATATTCTTTAATGTCGTCTATCTTGGGTTTTTGGATGCCATCTCCTCATTCTCCAAAAAAAAAGAAAACAAAAAAAATCACTTAAGCTCAAGGGTGCTTTGATATTACTAAATATTTTTTAGTCGCGATTGTATCAAGGACGAGTGGTGATTCCCCTGTTTGATAATTCCAGCGAAGAGCGTATTTTTCGAATTGGCAAAATTCGGTTGAGCCAATTTGCAGTTTAATTTATTGTCTTCCCCATAACATAAGTCTCTTATTTGCGAATCGATGCGGGGCGCGCACGGGCTAGAATATTGAATTAATTTTTTGGCACCGTCGGGCGTCACTATGTATGCGTGCAAGCATTCTCCAGCTACCCCAAAAAACGAACAATAACCGACGTGGCCAAGATCGTAGTCGTTTTCCAAAACAGTATTGCTAAATCTCTCGAAACTATCTTTAACTACGCTTAATTCATTCATGTCCAAAGGCAGCGCCGCGTCGTCTTCTAAAATCAGGTGCGGCTCGTTCGACGCAACAACTTCGAGCCAAGCGTTTCGATGAGCAAGACCGCAGCCAACTTCTCTGCGTTTTTTGGCGTTTTTAATTCTGGAATCTGCATCTAGATTTGTCTTTCGGCCACTGCTTTCATAACACATGCCCTTGCCGTTATTTTCTAAAAATATTGCAGGCAAGTTCTTACAGTCAAGATTCAATTTATCACACACATCGCCGGCCGAAAAGCGATCTGACTCTTTACTGTTTGTAATGACAAACGTTTTCATATTATCTTGTAATGTCAATTTATTTTTAAAATCTAAAGTTTCCTATGCGAAGAGAACCTTTTCCAGGTTTTACGATAAACGGTTTTTGATAATCCATAATAGTTCTGATTGCGTCATTTGTTGAAAGAAGAAACAATAACAAACCCGACACCAGGACCATAAAATCTTTTGCATTCGATTTCTCGCTTTCTATGTACCAGATTAGTAATAATATTGATATCAAATAATATAACGAAGTTTTGCAAAGAGAATACACGTAGTAGTTGTCATTCGATATATGGATAGCGTTGACGCAATCGCCACTGGCTATGCCATTAATGTTTTCTGACACGGAAATCGTGTCAAAGTCTGCAAGGATATTTATTCCGGCAATTGCAATTAATATAATAAAACTCGCAAAAATCGAGGCGAATTCCAATTTTTGCAAATTGTTTTCCAAATCGTTTTGGCCCATTTATACATATAGAATTATTTTTACCTTTTCATATCAACTTGTCTCCAGAATTTTTGAAACATTAATTTACTCCCGTTTTTTTTAAACTGCGGACAAACATACCTTAAATTTAAAATGTTGCTGCAGATTCTTATTATTCAGTTGGCGACGTGGCGAACGTGCACCGGCTTTCAAACAAAACACCCGATGAGGTTAAACATTGACGAATTATCTGCGGAAAGCGGGAAAAGAGTGACTTCTAATTTTGAACAGCGTCGAAAACGTCTTGCGATTGTGACGGGTGGTACGAGAGGCATAGGACGCGCGATTTCTGAACGACTAGCCGCAGACGGCTTCGATCTGTTACTTAATTACTGCGCAGATGTCAAGTCGTCGCAAGCAACGACTCAAAGCCTCCAAGATAAGTATGATTGCGACGTTGTGTGCGTTTCGGGGGATATATCCCAGACTAAAACGCGCGACAAACTTTTCACAGAATACGACAAACACCTCAAAGCGACGCACGACTTAAGCGCCATCGTACATAACGCTGGACAATACGTCGGAATTACTTCTCAAAATGGTCTCGGATTAAAGCACGAAAAAATTATGGCGTTTGGCGATGGTTCTATCCTTACCGAGGATGGTAATGTCGATTTGACACAAATGCACTACTACCAGAAATTATACGGCGATGCATATATTGATTTATGCGAAAGGGGACTTGCCCGCATGAAATATTCCGGCGGGTCTCTTGTCGGCATTTCTTCGGGTGGTTGTACGTTGCATTACCGACCCAGTCCCGGGTACGACATGCCCGGGACTGGAAAATGCACCATGGAATATGCCATGCGTTTATTTGCTCTGCGCGCCGGCATGCGCAATGTCAATTGTAACGTCATCATACCGGGCGTGACGTCGACAGACGCCTGGGAAAATCTTTCGAAAATTGGGGGCGACAAAAAAATGAAACAAAAATTAGAAAAGTTATCTCCCATGGGCGGAACATGTCCGTTGGATATCGGAAAGGTCGTTGCTTTTTTGTGTTCAAGCGACGGTCGTCCAATCACGGGCATGAGCATCCCAGTTGATAACGGCATTCACCTTAAGCTCTAACTTTTAAATTTAAGTCAAATAATATGTTCCGCCTCGGGACATGCCGCAAACAGCTCTTCTAGAGCATCAAATGGTTTTTGGTGCCCAACGTAATGGTGTCTACGCCCATGGAAGCCGAGAGCGTCGGGCCATTCTTTGATTGGCCTGTGTTTATCCATGCCGCAGCATGAAAATTTGTCGCCTTGTTCTGTATCAGCGTGTCTACAAGTTTTTAAATTTTTGCAAGTAGCGCTTATGACTTTGTCCTCGGCTTTTGGCCTTCGACTAGGCGCCGACCAATCGTTCAACCAATATCCAGAATCCCACAAACCCGAATCAACTTCAATATTATCGCTTCTGGTGGCGACTTTTAACATGCCGTCTATGTCTCTGTATGAGAAACCGCCGTTGTGATGACCACCCGCCGGGGCGCCGATGTAGTCAATTTCTTCGAGGGTAGATAAGTGTTCTAAAGTTTTATTCGTATCTAAATTACAAAAACCAGAATCTGTTTGGAAGACTAGAGTCTTGGAATTCGGCTCCCTGTGGGCATAATGCCTTAGCTCCTTCCATAAATTTTTGTTCAGCATGAATGACGAATAATGACCAGCGCTCGGCAAATTGTCGACAGGAATTTCTCTAAGTTTCAAGTTTGGTATTTGCTCGGCGATATCTTTTGCAAATTCTTTGTTTTTTGTTCCGTGGAACCATATTATTGGTATGTCGGGCCCCAGGTTTTCCCTCACGTTTTTTATTGACGCAAAAGAAGAAGGATGTTCTCTTGGTTCTACTATTAGCGCAGATGATAAAGGCATCGTTATTTAGTAAAAATAAAATTTAAGCCTAAGCTTTTATTTATTACAGATTAAAATAATATGATGATGTATTAAGTATACAATGACAAAAATTCCTACTTTTGTTCATACTGAAAAAACCGCCGGCGGCGCGGTCGCTGCATATTTCGGATTCGAAAAGGGCATGAAAAAGCCCGAAGAAAACGCCTGCGTCAACGTTACATACTATGGACAACATGGTAAGCAAATGAGAAATTTCTTGAAGGAAGACGACGATGCAGTCTTGATAACTTTGAGAGATCCCGCAGAACGGGCTGTTTCTGCGTACAATTGGAAAAAAAATAAAACAGGCCGAGACTACGAAAAAGATCTCAAAAAAGTAATAGAAGAGGGCACGCCTGGCCCCGCAAATCCTCAGAAATGGGATGTGGAGGATTTTAGAAAATTAACTAATTTAAGATTAAAACCCTATGATCACTACTGGGCTGGTCTAGATCTAGATGATCAGAGAATTAAAGTCATTTGCAAAGATGAGAAATTTTCCGAATCACTTGAAAATTACGCTAAAAATGAACTTAATTGCACCAACGTGCCAAACGGGGTTCCTCAGATCCACAAAGCTACGAACGACGACACGTCAATAAGCGAGGCCCTTCGACTCAAGTTGTACGATAGGTATGCCGACGACAAAAAAATATTTGATCACTTCTGCAAGTAATGACTCATCTTTTTGGGGCGCTTTGCAGTAATTCCCATTCTTGGCCATTGTTTTTATCTTTATCAAATAAATCGTTGAATGACATGCCAACAATCCAATCGCTCGTAATGCAGGGGTGATTACCATTTTCATCGCCTGTGATAGGCCAAGGCATGGGTTTGCTCTCAAGAAGTAAAAGACCATTTTGTTCAAAAGATCTTCCAAAGAAGTCGTATCCCCTCGACCAATCTTGATCGGACTGTTTGACGATTCTTCCATATAAATCTTTGAGTTTGGAAATGTGTTTGGTTTTAAACCCTTCGCCTTCTTTTCCAGAATCTTTGTGCATATCTTGAAATGGACAGTAGAGCACCGGCAGCCGGTAGTTTCCCGAGTCGTCGAACCACGTGGGGTTGTTGTCTTCATCTAATTCGTCATTTTGGTCCACAACGGGCAATCTAAATTGATGCACATCGTGTATTGGCGAAAACCGAGCAACGTGTTTTTCTTTTAAAAATTTTTTAATGACACCGGTCAACTTTGAAGTGATGGATTCGCCTTCTGATCGTAAATGATGCCACATCCAGGACATGTGCGGAAACGTTGTGGATTCCTTGTACCAAAAATCGACATCCGCAAACTTTTCCATGACTCTCCAATAAACTAAATGAAGACAAGCTAACGTGTGACCAAAAGTGAGTTTGTATTTTGTTTCCAACTGAGTGTCGATGTTCTTGCGAGGAACTTCACGCAGCCAATGCATTTGAGCGATTCGTCTTCCAAGAGCTCCGGACGGATCAGAACTAAATAATTTTTCATTTCCCAAAAACCATATGTGCGCAAGCATTTTAGCCAGTTTTACATCTTTATTTTTTTGGGGCGCAGACATCAACGATTCGTCGCACAACTGTTTAATGAGACCAGCTGTCAACGTTTTAGAATCGGTTTCTACTTCGTTGATCGCAACAAAGGTAGAATCTAAGATTTGACTGAGTCCAAATTGTTGTTCAAATGTCGAGCAATCTAGAACAGCCACATCTTTTTGTATCATGCCCCTCTTTACCATGTTCAGAGCAGTCGATTTTCCGGTGTTTCCGACGCCGACGGTGCCAAGCATGTTTTGCGTTTTATCACTCATTTCTTTATTGTTTAAAAATTCACCTTTTCTGTAATATAAGCGACCCCACTGAAATAACACTTCTTGTCTCATTCTGCGAGTTTCCTCTTTCCAATATCTTCCGTCCGCGTCTTGGACATGTAGACTTAGTGGCAGTTCTCTCCAAGGTTGCGGCCAATCATATTGGTAAATAACCAAGTCATCAAGCACGCCGAGATCTAAGCTATCAGTAAAATCTTTAGATAGTATTCGCGAAATCGGCACATATCCCTTAAAGTTGTGTTTTGAAATAGAAAGGTCTTTTCGTACAAAATTATCCTTTAAAAAACGGTGTATTTGTTGTTCCCTGCGAAATTCCTTGGCCAAGAAATATTTGTTGCTGCTTCGGATGAAATCGTAGAAAATGTCTTCCTCCTCATAAATAGTGTGATACATGGCTAAGTACTTTTCGTACAGGCGTCGCAAGTCGTGGGTCAAACCAGACTCTTTTATGTAATCATTCAACGCCGAGAGGGTGTAAGTGTTCATTTCTTCGTTTTCGGTTTGAAATTCTTCGCAGATGTGCCGCGGACACCCGCAGACGTTGCATAATATCAAAGAATCGTCATCGTCGCTAAGAATTTCATTTTTTTTCGTAGCTTGAGATATCTGCATGTCAAAAGATTCGCTACGAAAAACTTCAGAAGTGTACACATTGAGCACGTCTACGTGGCAAAACTTTCCGCCATCGCTAAATTCAGGAGAATCAAATCCATAAAACGTGGGAACGTCAACCAATCTATGTTCCGCGACTAAATATCCATCGGCAAACATGTAAGTATGTTCCTTTGGCTGCAATTCTAAAATGTCCGGCAGGCGCGTCTTCAAGAAGTAATCTTTGATGCGATTTACCAGATGGCTTTCCCGCAAGTGAGCGACAACTGCGTCAACGTCGTTCTGGATAGAAAAATAATTATCGATGAAATCATCCAGAGTAGATATCCGTTTGTATCCGCGAGTAAGTTTCGGTTCTTCTGCGTATTTCAACTGGAAATCCGGTTCAAAGCAATGCTTGCAATGCCCTGATTTTGAAATATCAACGTTGTCAACGTTGCGCCACCTGCCAGATCCGTACTTGTATTTTTCATCGCCCATTTTAATTTTCGTGTGCATCAAATCACAACAGATGCCGTTGCATTTGTACAAGAGTCCGTCTGGGTTTTTACAGAAATGCGGTTTTTTACATCGCATCGCGATAGTGTACCGATCGGGGTCGTCTTCGAGCCATGGATACATTTCAAACAAATTTTCTCGCGCCTGCGGACCGTCGAAAAAATCTTCATAATTACCAATCACTTCGTGCCTTTTAAGATCGAATAGCACTTGCTGGGGCTTATTCGCCATTCGTATCTGCTCGTAAATGCCCGCGCAACCCAAGTTTTCAGATATTTGCGACCCAGCACATGCAGCAGACGCAGAGTCTATCGGCGGAACATAAGCGTATCTTGTGAGGCGTTTATAGTTTCGATGAATCATATGCAGCATAACTTTTCTTGCCCAAAACAAAACGTGGTCTTTTTGTTGATCTTCCATAGTCAATAAAGTAGTCAGGCCGCATGCTTCGTTTGAATCAATCGTGCCACCGACAGCCCCGGCGTTCTGCTCAACGGCGGATTTGTAGGACAGTAACAACAGGTCTTTGTAGCTTTCTAATTGATTCCCAACAATAGCAAGCTTTTTTGTAAAGTCATCCAATACCGTTTGCAACTTTCCATTCTTGAAAAAGTTTGTAAATTTATCCTGATTCTCATTCTTCATTACCGTAACCTGTCCTGAACATAAATCTTTCCATTCCTTTATGTTCAGTATGTTATTTTTCAGGACGTTCCAACATTTTTTGATAAGCTCCGTTCCTTCCAAAATTGATCCATTCTTCTGCAATGTCCACCCATTTTTAAAAATGACGTCAAACTTGCAATTAAAGAAAACCAACGCAGCTCTGTCTTCAGCATAAATGTATGAATCTGTTCCACCTCCTATAATAATAGGCGCCGAAATGTCTCTGCAGGAAGGGGTCATTTGCCTCACGACCTTGAGAAACAAGCTAATCATCTGCGAAAAGTGCGCGTCTACGTCGTTCGGCCCATGTACCGTTTCTTCGCTATCGCAGTTATCATAAATGTCCTTTTTGATTATCTCTAACATGTGGCAGCAGGCATCCTGATCGTCTGACCCGATTTCTTGGGGGATGCACGACTCTTCCGCAAACACCAGCCGCTCGCATAGTTTTTCGTATAGAGCATCCAGATTAAGCAGGTGTTCGCTGTGATCATTCGCGCTGAAGCTATCAAAGTATTTCGGATCAAATTTCGTCGCCATAACAGTTGAAATTTGCCTTGTTTTTTAAAACACATCTCCATTGTGGAGACGTTCCAATAAGTTTTCTCCATCGGAGAATATAATCCGAAGAAACACACACTTAAAGAGCCACGTCGCGCGTCATCGCAATGAGCACGCAACCCACAAATTCGTGGGTGACTGTTTCCTACAAAACGCCTGCAAAAAAAAACCCCAAGCATAAGCCGCAGCGACCCAAAAAAAAGAGTCAGTCTACTGACTACGCAAGCTATGACGACGAGGAGAAGGTCGTAAAAGATAAGAAACGACAGATTATGCATGTCGTGAAGCGTAAATTGTTCTAGGGGGACTAGACGCCGCGCGTGCTTTTTTTAAGATTATTTTTCTTTCCCTCTATTAATCCTCCCGAGGGTGTTGTTTCTAACGTTTGTAGTTTTTGGCTGCAGAGTGTGCCAACTTCGTTTGAATATGTTATTTTTTTTACGCCCCGTTTCAACATGACTATCTTGCAGAGAGTACACGGTTTTGCGTTTAGAAGAGTACATTTATCGTTTCCCCCGAATCTCAGGCTCCAAACATGCAATCGACCCCGCGACTTAATAGTTGAAACTACCGCCATTTCTGCGTGACACGTGTTACACCGGTGTCTCACGAAATCAACGTTACATTTTTTGTTACCCGAAAGTGAATTGCAAGAGACGCAGAGCAGTTTCCCGCCCTTGAAGGCTGCTGCGATGTGGTTTGATTTTTTATCTTGAGCGGTGTACTAGCACGTGCTTTTGAAATAAAAGTTCAATGATTCTTTCTTTCTTCATTTTGTAAAATAAGTTTAATGTTTTTATGCCCCCGCAAACGCGTAAATTTTTTTATATTTCTAATAAGAAACTAGGGGGCAAAATACTATGATTGGTTTGGCATTAAAATGTCTACGGATTAGTATGCTCGCAATCTTTACGGCAAACGCGCTTATGTTTACTCCTGCCAATAAAAACTCGTTCAAAGCAAAAAACAATATGGGTTCTGCGTTTGTTCCTGACATGGAAAGAAGAAATATAATGAACCTCATTTTAGTGTTTGGTGGCCTCGTTCCAAGCGTCGGCGGCCTTGCAATCCCTTACGTTCTATTCTTTATTCCCCGGACCAGCGGAAAATCGGAAGCGGGAATCCCAGCCTTGACAAAATCAGGGGATACAATTACGTATGAAAGTTGGCTTAGTACGCACGCAAGCGGTTCAAGAGAATTGGTACAAGGTCTTAAAGGCGATGCTACTTATCTTGTTGTAGACGAAGACAAAAAAATACGTGACTACGGCATAAATGCCGTGTGTACCCACCTCGGATGCGTAGTCCCGTGGAACAAATCTGCAAACAAGTTCATGTGTCCGTGTCACGGGTCGCAATACGACGAAAGTGGCAAAGTTGTGCGCGGCCCCGCGCCCTTGTCTCTAGCGCTGGCGCATATTACCGACACTAACGGTGTTTTAACGTTCTCACAGTGGACGGAGACAGATTTTCGCACGGGTCTAAATCCATGGTGGAAATAACGGCTAATAGCTCTTGTATCGTCGGCGTCGTCTCAAAAGTTTTTTTCGACCGCCGTGTAATTGTAAATCTCTTATATCGCTACCGACGCTACTGACGCTACTGACGCTGTCGCTGCCGCTGTCGCTGTCACTGTCGCTGTCACTGTCATCGATTTTTTTCAGTGTCAGACTCCGCAATTGCTTTTCGTATTCCCCTTCGTCCGCCATGCGTTTTTCTTCTTGATCTGCACGAAGCAGTTTCGTGCTGTCTTCTTTTACCTTACGCCTAAGTACCTGTTTCCACGCATCTTGTATTACTAACGCATTTTTTTGCTGTCTGGCAGTCATGTCTAAAAATTTTTGTTTGAGTTCCTTCATCATCGATATGTGACTGTCCGCGTGAACCTTTAGCTCTTCAATTGTTTTTCCTTGGCCATTCATCTTATCTATCGCAATCAATTGTGCGTAGACGAGTTTCAATCCAGAAATTAGTTTATCGTTATCGGGGTTCCGAGTCTCGCGAAGACTAGTAATTTTATTATTCATTTGTGATGTAACAGACGTGATTTTACGCCGTAAATCCTCCTCTGATGTTCTGAAATGTTCGACGAGCTTTTGTTGTTCATTAAACGTCTTTTCATAAAATTTCAAGGCGGATTTTGATTCTTTCAGTTCTCGTTGTATGGTAGAATCGACTGTATCATATAATCTATGAATATTACGAATTTTCTCAATTTTATCTGTGAACACGGAGTTTAGACTAGATTTGTTATTTCCCATTTGTTATTCATAAATATAATTTTGAATTGTCATGCCTGAATGTATTTATTCTGACAGCAAACAAAAAGTTTATTGGAAACATGAAGATGGATCAAAAAATTGGAAAACGCCGTTTCTAGAAGACGACCCGTACAACCCGAAAACAAAAGAGAAGTCGACCGGGGATCTTGAAACATGGAGAAAAAGTTGTAATTTAACAAAGAGAAAAATACACGCATCCATGCTTTCTGAAGACACAAACCATCTTGACGTATGCTGTGGGCGAGGTGGCGATATTCACAAGTTCAAATATTCTAAAGTAAAAACAGTCATCGGCATAGATATTTCGCCATCTGCACTTGAAGAAGCAGTCTGTCGTTCTGCCAAGTCCGGTCTAAAATCTCGATTTTTTTTACTGGATTTGACAAAAGTCAATCATCCAACGCAAACCATCAAAAAATACAAATTGTCAACAATATCCATCATGTTTGCATTTCATTATTTTTTGAAATCAAAACAAACACTTCTAAACTTTATTTCCTATATAAATGGTCTGAATTTATCGACTGGTTGTAAATTGTACGGAATTACTCCTGACTGGCAAAAAATAAAACAGGGCATGGATAGAGAATATTGTAAGATTGATTTCATAAGTAAAATTCCTGACAATTTAAACGATTCAAATTGCTTTGGAATCGCGTACAAATTCTGGTTGCGGGGTTTGGTTGAATCTAATGATGGAACAAGCGGAGTATTGGAATATCTTGTATATTTTCCTGTAGTGGAAAAAATTTTTGAAGATTATGGTTGGAAATGTTTGTCTTTGGAAAAAATTGACAATAAAGATGGGAATGACGATGGTATTTATTTATATTATTGTTTTCATAGAATTTAATGGAAAGTCCGATCACGGGGTACTTTATCCTATAAAATTCATTTTTTATATGTTTTTTTTAGTTTTCCTAGTTTTCTTAGTTTTTCTTCATGTCCTCTAGATGCAACGGCAACGACTTTCTCCATGTTTTTATTTCTGTAATAACAAATGATTTGATAGCTTCTTTCACAAATTCAGAAATTCCCTCGTTCCATGCAATGTCTACGGTGATGTTGAGCGCAGATGTATCGTTGATCTTTTCAAAATTCATTACTGATTTGAATTCTGAACCTGGCAAACTACCTTTTGAAACCGAAACAAAACCTGTTTCTGTTATGTTAGCTTGTTCTGTTATTTTTATTGTCGAACCAAATATGGGTTCAACAATAGATGGTAAAGATTTTGTTATGTAAAAAATTATATTTTCGTCTGATTTATCGGATTGTGTGCAATTTGGCATTTTCATGTGGGACCACATGAAAGCATTCAGACAATCTTCGATCCCAAAATCATAAACAAAAGTTTCTTCAAAAACTCTTTTGTAGTTCATTTTAAAAGAAAATTAATTAATTTCAACTTATGCGAACGCGATTATCTAGCGCCGAGATCTTGAGCTCGAGCGCGATCTTGAGCTGGATCTCGAGCGCGATCTTGAGCGCGTTGAAGCCAGCTTGTATACAGCTACCGGTTTAGCACCCGGGCGAATCGCGTGCATTTTTCTTACGTATCTTTTAACCTGACCAGCTTTATTCTTGTACTGGAAGCTTTTCTTGTTCGCTTTTCTGGCGGCTTCCTTCGCTTTCATGAATGCATTCAATGGTCTCTTTTTACTGCGCTTGACCTTCCTCCTCTTTACCTTGCGCTTCTTTGGGGCTTTCTTGCTCGTAGTTTTGCGCGATCGCTTCTTTTTCCCGCCAGATAAATCTGTTTCCCCACCTTGTAATTCATCATATTCGGGCATAAAATAATTGTCCATGGATATTGATGAAGTACTCATGTCATCATCAGATGAAAAGTCCATTTTTTTTTTATGGATTTTGTTTTGTTACTGTAACACAATAAAATAATGCACGGTCATTTTCAAAAAATTTTTATGCCTATTTTATCAATATCGACAGCAATGATATGTTCTTGTAAAAATTTAGACACTCTAGTTTTCAGTGGTGGTGGTTTGCGGGGCGGGCCCCTCATTGCCGGTTCTTTGTGGCGATTATCAAAAAGGTTGAAAAACTTTGACGTGGTAGGGTACTCTAGAAACATTAAAGAAATACGGGGAGCTTCGATAGGCTCCATGGCGGCAATATACATTGCGTGCCGGGTAGATCCCGACGAATTTGTCGCAGACATGATGAAAATCAATTACTATCCTCTTGTCGAATGGTCTGGAGTTAATTTATTAAACAATTACGGCTTGAACGATGGTCAAAAGATTATCGAATATTTCAATGAATTTATATATTCCAAGACAAACATAAAAGAAGCTAACTTCAAAGAATTGTGTGACTGGGCAAAGCTAAAATTAGTGATTATTGCGAGCGATATAAACGACGACGGTAAAGAAATTATATTGAGCGACACAACAACGCCAAACATGAGCGTAGCTGAAGCCATGGCTGCTAGCATGTCAATACCCGTTTTCTTTTCACCACGCAAATTTAATTCTCATTTGTTGGTCGACGGCGGGCTAGTCAACAATTATCCAATATCCGGAGTTGCCGGATTATGCAACCCCGAAACTACTCTGGGGTTTTTATGCAGGCCTGGCGATTCTCAAGAGCTCAAAAAAAAAAAGAATTGGTTCGATTATTTCCACAAATTGATATCAGTAATCCTTCGCAACTTAGACAAAGGACAATTTCACCATAGAGAAAAAATAAACACCTTAAAATTAAGAACAAAGTCAAGAAGCGACGCCATGACTTGGTCGTTTACTTACGAGGAAAGACAGGAACTCCTTTCTGCTGGAATAAAATCGGCAGATGATTTTCTTAACCAGGGATTTTTGATAGACGCATATCCTAAAATCGAGAGCAGCACGCAAACCTAATATTTACCCGATATATACGTGGAATGCCACGTTTGTCCGCTATGTTGAGCTGATATCGGCATTGAGAAAGAGTTTAGTTTGGTGTTATTATC
The DNA here is from genome assembly GCA_002684915.1 of Verrucomicrobiales bacterium. Taxonomy (GTDB): domain Bacteria; phylum Verrucomicrobiota; class Verrucomicrobiia; order Limisphaerales; family UBA1096; genus UBA1096. Next base: position 11,687 of record NYWG01000162.1, on the reverse strand, counting down.
ATCGCCAGTCGTGGCTTCTGTTATGGAAGATGGGTGAGTTTGCGCTAAAACACCATTGGTGACCCGAGCGACCGTAGAGCTAGAAAGCCGCGCCTCTGCGTAATCTGCATCTTTGCTCCGCATATGTGGATTGTTGTTAAAGCTAAAGGCTGAAGCATTTAGAGCTACGGGCGTAGACCTTCCAACTTCGGGATTGGTCTTGAAAGTTACGGCGTCATTCAACCTCTGAGAGCTGTCCATTTTCCACCCAGTCGCCGTGAAGTCAGCGGAAAGTCTCTCTGGATTTACAACGTTTCTTTCCAAGCTGCGCTTTCCAGAAGGCAATCTTACGTGCGGGATGTCTGTAGATTTGCTTTCGGAACCATTGATGTGGTACCTGTTTACCGGGACCTGTGATACGGCCTTGGGCGGCGCAAGCTCATTTTTAATCGTTTTTCTATCCACTGGCAACGGTCTCTCGACATCGAAGCCCGCCTTATCCAATCTTTCATTCATGCGAGTCTTGTCGCGATTGCCTATGCTGGTGCGCGTCGCGTAATTCGACGAGTTTTGCTCGGGCTTTAGCTCGGGATTCTTGACTTGCACGTCTTGCCTGCGCGCCATTTGAATTTCCGATTCAAAAGCGCGATTATTGTACGTCAATTTATCGGAAGACAATTTTGAAGGATAATTTATTTTTTCTTTGTTTGTGGGAAGCGCGCCGTCAATTTTGAATACGTGCTGCGCCGACGAATAATCTTGCTTCAGCAACGCCACAGACACCTCGGGGGCGTTGCGTTCTTTGTGGAAATGAGACCCGTTGTTGCGTTCGTGGGCTTTGTATTGGGATTGATTCGCGGTCGGCACCGCGGCGTAGGGCAAGTTTTGGCTGCGCAAATGAGGGGGCAAGGCTTGAAGATTTTCCCCTTCTTTCTTCAACGGGTTGTTATCAAATCTGACGGGCACCCGACCCACTTTTATCGTATCCGGGATTTCTGCAGTAACTCTATTTGTCGAATTTAGGATATTATTCGCCTGGTCGATGGTTTCTGAATTTTCTTTGAGCTGAGGCGTCCTGTTTTGATCTGGCAACATCCTGGCGTGATGGTCTGATTGACTTACGTGCCCGTAATCGGCAGCATTTGCTTTGAGATTATTGACGCCGTTAACGGTTTGCTTGTGTCTGATGGACGGATGCAAACCGCCCTTGAAATATTCCGCTCTGTGTGTTCTGTCGCCGTAAGCACCGTGTGGTCCCTCCTCGCCCATCATCATTGAAGGAGTAATATCGTTGGCATGTAAAGTCGTTGGTTTTAGAACCTTGGATTGACTTCTATCGTTGCCCAAGAGAGGATGCGAATTAGAGAGTCGAATCGTAGATAAATCATTGCTTTGCAGCTTATTGAAATTTCTTCCGTTGACCGTGCGATCAGGAAGTGGGAGCTTTGCAAGTTGCTCGCCGCGCGCCTTGGGCACGTGCTCAAAAGTCTGATACCTTCTCACGTTCTGGATTGGTCTGGAATCGGGTTCCGGTGGATCAGCTATGTAAGATTTAATATGTTGGCCGGTCCATTCGTCTATGCCATCATACTTTTTGTCGTGAGAAACTCGCATGGCCTGAAAAGAATTGTTTAGAGACCAAAGTGACGAATTTTGCAAATTAATTACATCTGAGTTGAGCGGTCTAGAAGCAACGGTATCGTCTATTTTCGAGAACTTATTTAGCAACACTGTGTTAGGAACGTCTTTGTTTGTATCTTCAGCGATTATTGAAGCAGTAATATTTTGGCTTTCAGATACAACTTTATTCAAGAATACCATGTCTTATTATTATTTTGATTATATTTTTTTGGGGAATTTTAACAGACTTGTCTTGACTTCGTGGTCGCAAGTGCCCGACTCAAAACAACATGGTTTGTAGTTGAATTTGGTCTTTGGCGTTCCTCCGCCAGACAGACCATTATCTAATCTGATGCTCGCGTTTCCGATTCGGCGTCTTACTAATTCTGGCTTCAAACTTACGATGTCGATGCAGGTTTGAGCTTCTTCCTGTGTTTTGAAGGTGACGGTGGCTTTTTTGTTTTGAAAGAGTTGTATGGATTTAGGTTCAAACATTCTGAAGAGCTCATCCAAATTTTCAATTTTTTCATTGAAATTCGATATTATCAAATTATACATTCTTTTACCTATACTTAGCATTTTTTTTAATACGTCTACAATTCAAAAATTTTTTTGAGTTACCAATTCAACATATGATGAATCCTCAAGAAAATCAAGATGATATTATTGAATTAGATCAGCCCAACGAAATAAACGACGACATGCTGCAACAACTTCACAAAGCCGGACAAGAAATGGCTAAAATCGTCGACGACACAATTTCAGAGATCGAAAAAGCCAACGCGCAGGAAACAGATTACGTTTACATCAACACTGATAATAATCCACCAGAGGTGAGACGCGTCAAAGGTGATTCAGTTCCGGAGCTGTGGGACAGGGTCTGCGAAGCAAGAAGCACGTCTGAAGACGCAAAAAATAGCGTCACTATTGTGACGATTGCGGACAAGCGGGTCACAGTCGGTCTCGCGATTTGAGAAAGAAATTTATCCCATTCGCAACGTAACCTCGGAAATAGTATTTTGAAAATGATCTTCGCACTTTTCAACGATCGATTTTAGCCGTTCTTGTACCTGTATTTTTTCTGCTGAAGTTATTTTTTTAGCGAACTGTTCGCATAACTGCTTAATATTAGAAAAATACGTTGACGCCTTTCGCAGTTGCAAGGGCGTTACTTTTATCGATTTGTTATGCACATATTCGCTCAGGTCTAACAGAGAGTCTACTTTATTGCAAATGCCTACAAATGAAGAATTATCATACAAAGAAAATTTGTACAAAAACAACAGGTCATCGAAAAGCTCGTAATTCTGTTTTTGGCGTAGCTGCTTCAAATTTACTGGTAGCAAATCTCCAGATTGTTTCAAAGAAGCTTTGCTTGAAATATTTACAAAACTTCTGTTGTCATAATTTGGAGTTTTTTTGCTTAAGCTTGTGTTTTTTCGGCTGTTGTCCTTGCTTTGTTCTGATATAGGAAAGCTATGTCCGCTGGTTGCCGTTTCGCTTGAATTTTTTGGCAGCTTTGATTTTTTTTGTCTTTGGATTGTCCATCCGATGTATCCTCCAGACAAACCTCCGAGAGCCATGCCAATTCCAGTACTCGTTAGTATTATTTTGCTGCTCATACCTTTATTTTTGAAATTAAAATATAAATGTTCATTGAACGCAAACTAAAATAATTTACAATATAAACAATAAATGGTAACATGGAAAATGTGTTCGAGGTTAAAGATATTCCGCAAGAGTGCAAAAATTACAAAATTTTGAGTCGCGGTGTTGAAAATGAAAACCAAGTTACTGAGGACGTGGAAAAAATAGAGAGCCGGCTACAGCCCCAAAATTCTAAGCAGAAAATGTCCTTTGATACTGTACCAAAGATCCAACAAGCTTTTTATAAAGTCACGTACGGAAAGCAATCGTTTTTGACTCACAGGCCATATAATAAAACAGCATCTTCAAATTTATGGCACATGACAACGCCACCCGGCTGGGAAACCAGACATTTAGATTGCTACAACTGCGGCTATCTGCACACGCGACGCGTATGTCCTCTTGTTAAATGCCACATTTGCTGCACTTTCGGCCACAGCCAACACGTTTGCCCTGTCAGGAGAATCAGAAACAAACATCAACAAAATAGCAATTACGTGCGTTTTCAAGGTTAAATTTTTAACATGGTCTAATACTAAACTAGTAAAGACCCAAAAAATGGACTCAGATGATGATCTTTGGAACGACGAAAACTACTCCGACGAGGATTTTCAAGAAACCACAGATGTGAATTTGCTTTCTGAATATATTGAAGATTGCAAAACAGACGACTTCATACTAGAAGCATTAGACGACAGTTTTTTGTGGAATTTGTATTCAAGCGATTTTGATTTTTACGATAAAGAATTTGATTACGAACTAGAAATTCAGGCTCTAATCATAAGGCACGTCATTTAATGTGTTTTTAATTTTTTTTGTATTTGTAATATAAAAATGGAAGAGCATGTAAGCAAAATTATTGATGCTCACAAAAATGAGATGCAAAATCGCGATCGCTCAAATATGACAGACGCTATTACAAAAGCTAAGTTTTTACCAGGGGAATGTTGCGCAAAGATGCAAAAAGCACAACCCAAATGGGTTGTGGTATCTAACGAGGACGGCGGCGACGAGTCAAGCATCGCCACTCAATTGTCAAATTCAAAAGTGGCGTGGTCCGTGATGATGCGTTCCTAGTTTTAGTGTTTTTTTAAGTTATATTTATCAATAGCATGTTACCCAGAGTTGTGGGAAGTTCTCTTTTGCCGGTGTGCAGAGATAAAAGATGGGGAAACGTTTATTTCTTGCTTGGTAAGGAAAGGCGGCATCCAAATTGGGAAGACGCAGATAGTTGGGCAGATTTTTCGGGAAGTACCAAAATATTAGACAACGGCACTTTTGAAACCCCGGAACAAACAGCATCCAGGGAAGCTTGGGAAGAAACCGCGTCAATCGTAAAATTTACGGAAACTGATCATCATTTACCGATAGAAAGTCCGGGCAAACTATTAGACGACCTTACAAATGGAAATTTTATTTTTAAAATTGAATTCGATAGAGGCAACGGAATAAAATACGTGACGTACGTCTACGAGATCCCGTGGGATCCATCGATTCCATCTCGATTCGCTCATCTGATGAAAGTTCTTACGCAAAGATTTCCGCACACGAGAGCAACCGAGGAATCTCAAAGAACCTCTAATACAACTTTGCGAGCAATGTTCAACGACCGCACGCACCCTAGCATCAATTCAGTCAATGGATTCTGCGACAGAAGCTTTACAGAAAAAGCTGCAATTAACCTATTTGGTATTCCTAATTTGCAGAAAGCTATAGCTAATGATGGGTTGTTAATAGATAAATTTGGCAAAAAGGAATATTTGCGATCTAGTTTTGTAAATAGGCTAGTTGTCATAATGAATCAGCTAAATTACGCCACTATCGCGCCCCCAGTCTATATTAAATATGAGGAAAAAATTGAAGACGATACAAAAAAAATTTAGGCGTCAACGCTAGTATCGTCATCCGAATAATTGTCGAACAAGATGTTACGTTGGGTTTTGTAAATATTCACCATGCACGTCGCTTCGGTTATGTGTTCGCGACGCTTTCTTTCGTTGTTTCGCAACTTCTCTTTCGCTTGTTGGAGTGTGCGAACCATGTCTTGCTCTATGATTTTTTTATTCTGCATGCAATAATCAATAATGTTATACTGAACTAACCAAACCATGAAATTAAGCTGCCCGCACGTTGTTTCTATCTTTTCCGGGATACCTTCTTTTGAAATCAAGACAAAAATGCGGGATCTTCTTCTAAACACGTCAAAGTTTTTTCGACGCCAACATTTGAGCCACTCTCGATAAGAGTGATGCAAATTCCACAAGACTTGGTGCCCGGTGTTTAGCGTAACGCGATAACATACCGGCTTTTTTCGAGAATAATTTACGCACAAAAAATCAATCAGACGCAACGAAATAGAATGTTTTCCCTCAATCAGTGGTCTTATGGTGTTTTTTATATCTTGTATGGATAGCAGGTTGACTATTTGGCGCAGACGTAGCTCTTGGGTAGTTTCGATACTTTCCGAATCTACCTCAATTATTACGTCCTTTGACAGCGAAGTTATTTGCATATTTCAAATAACCTTTGAAATTTGCCCCTGTCTTTTTTTTTCGTCTTCTAGTGAAATTGGAGAATACAAATTCTCAGGCGGTGGATAAGACCACCACGTAATTTGTTCGTATTGTCTGGGCACTTCCTTTATCTGGTGTTCGACCGATACGACGTAATTGAAGTACCATTGTGCAAATTCTTTCTCTGATTTGTAAATAATTTCAAATCGGGGTCCAAAAAAGGCAAATTTGTTTGTTTTGATGTCCAACTCCTCTCTCCAAATTTTTTCGTACAGGTTTATAGATTCTATGTATTTCTCCTTGTTATGATTGTAGGCATAGATGTTAGAGTTTGTCAGTGCGACTTCTTTGCGAATGAAATTTGCTAGCGATGTCACAATGCTTGGATCGTGGTCGGCAACGCAAATCTCTTGAAACTTTTGTTGCAACGCAGAGACAGTTTTTGTGTTGTCGATAATTTCTTGTCTCAATCTTGTTTCGTGCCTCACTACGGCGCGAGCAGTTCTTTGCAATACGCGCGCTTGTTCTTTCTTGCGCCCGCCGCGGCCTCTGATTTTTTTTTGATTGACTCTCATGGGTTCGTGCGCAATTAATAAATAACCGGAGAACATATTAACATATTATTCTCCAGTTTGAGATGTCGGCTGTGTACATGATCATCATCCACTAGCGATAGCCATTTAAGATAATATGTTGTGTGAGCAATGTGAGAAAAGGATAGAGGGCGCGGTGTACATCGCCAAAAGTGACAATTGTTGGGGTTTTTCATCAAAATGCCAATCATGCTTTAATTCTCCTTACCGTCCTCCAAAAAAAATTGAGAAAAGTACATCTGACGAGCCCGTCACGCCAAAAAAGAGGAAATTGGCGCCAAAAAAAAGAATTTATAGATCATTATGAGTGATGGATTGATTGCGGAATTAATCGCCGCAATTAATCTATTTACACGAGCGCCTTGCCGCCAAGACCCATGATGTATCTGAAAATGTTGTACGAGTACGCGAGCACGAAGATTGACACGCGGTTGTTTGAAAGGTTCTCGCCGCCAGCAGACGCCGCCGAGTTATCGGCGAAGAGCTGGTCGTCGAGCTGGAGCTTGATCTTGGTCGAATCGATGCGAGCAAGGTTGGCGAAGCCGACCGCCTGCAGAGGATCGGGGCCAAGAGGGGACAATGAGAATGAGAAGCAGTACACGTACTTGCGGCCAGACATTGAGCCCTTGGTGTGCATGGGCGGGTGCGTAAGGTGTTGGTTCATCATGAGCTTGCGGTGGTACGACTCGTGGAGCATGTTAGCGCCGATGGTCGCGGGGCCGCCGGAATTGAGGCGAAGCGAGTTGAGCTCGATCGACGCGGCAAGGATCGCGGGAAGGGGCACGCCGGTGACGGGCTCGGTGACACCAGCCCAATCGAAGTGACCGTTGCGGAACTGCGTAGTCGCGGACTGCGCGCCCTGCGTCGCTGACGCAAGAAGCTTGTGCTGCGACTGGGCGACCACGAAGATGGCCGCGGTGGGGTGCGCGAAAGGAAGCGAGATATCGATCGTGCCCATCGACGACGACGAGTACGTGGTCTCCTGGGTGTCCCAGCACGTGATGACAGTCTCGAAGGAAGCATCCGAGTACAAGACGCGCTCGTCGTCCGAGAGGTACGCGAATGATACAAGAACCTGCCACTTGAGGTCTGAGAACGCAAGGGTGTTGACCGAGGTGGTTGAGCTTGAGACGAGCGCGAGGCGACCGTTGGCGAGGCCGGTGGACTGCGCCGCCGCCGTGTCAACAGACTGGCCGTCGCGCACGATGGTCGTGACCAAGTGCGACTGGTCGTCCGAGCCGTCGTTGTCGACGAGAGGGGTGGTCGATGAACCGTCGGCGTAACCAACGACGCACGCCGAGAGAGCCTGGGGCTGGATCGCAAGGCGGACCGAGTGGAATGACAGAGTGATGAGCGAAAGAGCGTTGCCGCCCTTCTCGCCGGGGGGCGAGAGGAAGAACGCGAAGGGGAGGTCGACGTAGTAAAGCTGCATCTTCTTTGAGTGAAGAATTGACTCCTCTACGGTGTCGTAGTCACCCCAGGTCTCCTTCCACGCCCAAGCATCCGTGAGCTCCTTCCAGACCGACATGACGACGGTTGAAAGGGTGTCGACGACAGATGAGCCGACGATGAGCTGCACTGACTTGATCAGCGCGAGCGCGGGCGCCCAGCGGGGCGTGCACGCGTAGGGGAAGACAGCGCCCTCGGGGGTGGGGTCGACAATAGCGTTGCCGCCCATGCCCGCAATAGCGGTCTTCATGGCCGCGGTGTGGACGACCTCGTAGTACTGGCCCGTGGCGGAGGCGTTAGTAGACGCGACCGAAGGGTAGATCACGTTAGCAAGACCAGGAAGGGCAAGCTGGACGTAAAGAGCATAAACGACGTCGCCAACGCGAGGAATGTCGACGTTGGTGTATGAGCCCGAAGTTACGGTGAACGAATCACACGCGAGAGTCTCCAAGGCGAAGTGCGTGAGCTTTTTGAACGTGCGGCGGAACGCAGTGTGCGCATCTGGCGATGACGCGGGAAGTTCAAGGGCATAGTTAGCAGTACCGGTGGCAGCAAGATTAATTGTACCTCCACCAGCTGAAGCCATGATTTTTTTTTATGTTGTTTTCTTCTTAGTTTAGCAAAATATTTTTTTTACCATCTTTACGTTTATTTTACAAGGCAAAAAAAAATTTTTGAGATCATTTCTTCTTTTTTGCACCATTTTTTTTAGGCTGCTTTTTATAACCAATCAGCGAAAGAATTTCGTATGTACTCCTTACCCCAGTTGTTCTTCTTGATCTTCTTGATCTTCTTGAACTAGTTCTTGAACTAGTTCTTGATCTTCTTGAACTAGTTCTTGATCTTGATCTCGGTCTAGCTCCCGGTTTTTTAGACGAATTCCTTTTACGTCTACTTGTTTTTTTTGCCTTTCTTTTCGCCTTTTTTAATTTTCCAGCTGAAAATCTAAAAGGACGATTTTCATGCGAAATTACAGTAAACGCATCCATGTCTTGATATTCCAAAATATTCTTTTAATAAGAATCTCTACCACCGCGCATCTTCCGCTTGCCCTTGCTTCTGCTCTTCCTTCCGCTCTTGCTTCTGCTCTTCCTTCCGCTCTTGCTTCTGCGCTTGCCCGCGCTTCTGCTCTTGCTGCGTTTCTTGCCTCTGCTTTTGCGGTTCTTGCGACGTCTGCGCATGCCGCCCTCAATAGAAACGTCAACTTCAACAAATTCGACGGGTTCGTTAGTTTCCAAATCCTTAGCGATTCTTTCGGCATGTCTCTCGAATGTCCTAAATTCGTCCTCATTTTTTACGCCGAGACTTCTTGAGCCAGGAAACAAGATTGATCCCCGTCGTGGTTGCGCGGCCGCCGCCGCCGAGGCCGCGCGAGAGGCCGCCGCGGCGTCCGCGCTAGCGGCCGCTTTTGATGCACGTCTCCTGTCATTATATATACGTCCTTGCGCCTGCAACTTGCTAGCGGCCGAATTATTGCGTCTCTGCGTTCTCGAACGAGCCTTAGCGGCGGCTTCACTACTAATTGATGCACGAGCCTTAGTGAAGGCTTCGTTTCTTCTTGTTGCTGCCTTACCCCGCGCCAGTTTTCCTATTTTGAAAGCCACAGCTTTTTTGCTTGCGCGTTGTAGGGCGTCATATTTAGCGGCCCTCGCGTAGGTCGCCGCGCTTAATCTTTTTCCAGTGCTCCTTGTTCTCAAGCTCGGTGAACGACGTCGTTTCGGAGTTACCATGCGTTTTGAATACATATTCTCGACATACTTTCGGTATTCGCTCGGCGTCATGTTAGCTGTCTTTTTGCTAGAACGGCGGCGGCGCCGGCTTGAGCTGCGACGGCGGCTTGAGCTGCGACGGCGGCTCTTGCGCTTGCTACCCTTTCGTTTGCTTTTGCGTTTGGTAGATCTTTTTCGTCTTTTGCCACCTTCGATGCTCGTGCTCAACTCTGAATCCGATAGTAGAGATTCGTCGTCCATTTTTTTGTTTGTAAGTTTTTGTATTAATATATAGAAATATTTTTTGTAGTTAAAAAAAAAAATTGATGTTTTGATATCATTACTTCCTTGGTGGCTGAGGAGGCTTGCTCTTAATCACGGGGGGCATGGGATTTGGATTTTGGCGACTCGAATTAATCTTCAGTGAATTTAATTCTCGCTCTAGTTGATTAATTCTGGGAATGACGATGTTGGAAAATTGCGACAATTCGTTTCTAATTTCCCGAGAGAATGATTCTAATTTGGCAGAACATTGGGATAAGACATTCTTTTCTTCCAACACTTTCTGCGTAGAATCACACCGCAAAAGTCCTTTCATCATCTCATTTTCCTCCTTTAGTTCTTTAGTGGTTTTGGTTAAAAAACTAACCTGCTGAATTACTGAATTGACGAAATCATTCATGTTAATTTTCTTTTCCTGCTTATCATCTTTAACCTCTTCTTCATCCGGCGGCGGTGCCTCGTTTTTCTTGACGGTCTTTTTGGCTGCCTTCTTGTCGGCTGCGATGGCCTCTGCGACTACCCTATCTGCAATTGATTCATTTGCTTCCGTTTCTTGAGCTTTGGATTTGGGTTTTTCTTCTGTCTTCTTACGCCGTGGCATATTTTTATGATTAGACAGGAAAAAAAAAATTACGCGCTAAACGCAGCCGTGACTAAAAAATTCAACCATATTTTGCAACGCACTGTAATTCTTTAGTCTCCTGTTCCATAAATAGGTTTCGTAGATTTGGAAATATAAAAAACATATGTTCATCAATATTACGCTTTTTTTTAAGCCTAACCGTTTGGATAATCCGTGAAAAAGACACACTATCAAAACGTCCGACGCAACGTTCGTGGCGTCGTCCCCTTTGTAATTTGCATCGCCGAGCATTTCCCAAATAAAGAATCCAACGCGAGAATTCTCGACGACTTCCCAGGCAATCGCGTAAAATGCCGCGCGGTTGCGCGAGATACCTAAAATATTCAGAGATATTCCACACATCGCGTGCACACCGCTCCAAGAATCAAATAATGCATTATTCAGATGAGATCTTTTTGTGGCAAACATTGTTATAATTGTAATTTATTTTAAGACGTGGCCGCCCGGTAGCGTTAATTTGCTTTTCTTTGATTCGGGCGTCTTGAACCCCGCTTCGGGACTCTTCGCGCTACCGGGGCCCTCGTCGACGTCGTCGTCGTCGTCGCTGCCGTCGCCCGCAGAAGCACCCGAGTCAAAGTCTGAATCCGAGTCAGAAGATTCAGATTCAGATTCAGATTCAACGTTGAAATTGTAGTCGTCGTCTTCGCTATCTATAGTGTCTACGAGGCTATCATTTTCGTCCATCAGCGCGGCGCTCAATTCGTCGTCCGGAATGTCGTCGAGCATCGTCTTGGCTATGTCGGCGGCGTATTGCTCGGTGAAGCGCACGGGCTGTTGAGTGTTTCTACGGGATCGGCGCAGGCCCTGGCTGTTAAAATTCGACGACTCGATCAGATTGGCGCAGTCCATGTTTTCCAAACCCTTGAACAATTCTTTAATTTCTGATTCGTCCGCGAGACTCGTCTCGTCTTCTTCAACTTCGGATTCAATCATGTCGTCCTTGACGATGAAGTCTACGAGCGATCCCTCGGAATCGTCGGACATCTCGTCGTCGTCCACGTCTTTCTTTGGCTTCTTGGCCTTTTTGGTCTTCTTTGGTTTCGTTTGCGTTTCCGCGATTTCGCCCGGTTCCGTCGCCGCGTTGGTCTCGATTTCGATTTCTTTGGTTTCGTATGATGCCATAGTCTTATTTTTTTTTACGCGATTTTAATTTTGGTCCTTTATAAACGCACAATTGAAATTTGCTTATTTTGGCGTTGTTCGAAATTTCAATTGTCAAATCTCAAATCGCAATTTAAAACGAATTTCAAAT
>NYWG01000161.1 GCA_002684915.1 Verrucomicrobiales bacterium | reverse complement strand
TTTAGCAAACATGGGGTCAGGAAGACAGCTAAGACATCTGAATTAATGGGCTGCACACCAGAATTTTTAAATAATCATTTAGAGAAGTATTTTGATGATCAGATGTCATGGAAAAATCATGGTGAGTGGCATATAGATCACATAATTCCATGTTGTGCCTTTGGTATAAGTATAGAAGAACAGAAAGTTCTGCACTGGTATCAAAATTTAAGACCAATGTGGGCAAAAGATAATTTAAGTAAGAATGGGGCATATAAAGAAGAAGATAAAATAGCATTAATAAAAAGATACAATAGAGTTAACAATACAAATCTATTCTTTTAGAGAGGACAGTAAAAAACTTATTTTGCGATAATCAATGTCTGGTATAAATATTTTTATACTGTTATTTTTTTGGGTAATAATGGTTGCATTCTGCATCTCACTTTGCTTTTCCAACCCAAACATGCAAAGAAGAGCAGTATATGAAGTTGATGATTCAGATACAGAAAGTTTTGATAGTGATTTAGACATTGAAATTGTGACTGTCATTGCAACTCCAATGACTCCGCGTTCGGCATCTCAATGTGTTCATAAGATTGTCCTTCCTTAACTTGGGTCGCGCTTGCTCTCTTATAGTGCTATTTCACCATAAATAGATGGTATGTCCATGCTAGAAATCGGTTGATGTGGGTTTTAGTGCTATTTCACCATGAATAGGTGGTGTGTCCATGCTAGGAATTGGCCGATGTGTGTTTTAGTGCTATTTCACCATGAATAGATGGTGTGTCCATGCTAGAAATTGGCTGATGTGTGTTTGCAAAAAAAACTTTTTTTTTTATTTTTGTGTTTTTGGGTGCATACATCGGCCGATTTCTAGCATGGACATACCATCTATTTATGGTGAAATAGCACTAAAACACACATCGTTCAATTCCTAGCATGGACATACCATCTATTTATGGTGAAATAGCATTAATTGCCATTTTTACCCCTTAATGCTAACTTCATGTAAAAATATTTAGCAGGTAAATACAATGTAAACTAAAAAACTTTTTTACAATGCTATTCCATACTAATTAACCCCAAAAAATATTTAGCAGGTAAATACAATGTAAACGACATTTTTACGTCTTAATGCTAACTCCATGTAAAAAATATTTAGCAGGTAAATACAACATAAATTAAAAAACTTTTTTACAATGCTATTCCATACTAATCATAATTAGCACCATATACCATAATTATTAGTGTTTTAAATTTTGTTTTTTGGTAATAATTTGATTAAATCATCTTGTGGTAATTTTATTGCTGTTTTTTCATTTGGGTTAGGTGTTTTTTTACATAGTACTCGGTCATATTCAAGTGCATCATAGTATGAGTTGCCATATTTTGGTGAATATAATATTTTCCCATGTAAATCATTTTTGGTGTGTCCTTCTTGATATTTTATGTGAGGGTCAGTTTTCCTGCTTGACATGCCCATGTACCTAGAAAATAATATTGACATTGGTGCAGCATCTTTGCAATTCCAGTTATTATTAATATTTACTAAAATACTTCGTATCATTGTATGTTATTTTATTGTTATTGTGTTGTCAATATATAATGGTTTTAAGTTAATTATATAACCTGTGGGGTGATTTGTTGTTAAAGATCTTAAAGATAGTATTTAATTGTTAAAAAATGTGACAACTAAATTATCTATTGGTGTCATTGTATATAGTAGGTTAATCTAATCCTTTTATAGAACAATGATTAATTTTGTTGATAGTGGTAATAATAAGAACACTAAAGGAAGAAGAAAGCGTCGGTTTAAATGTGGTAAATGTTTGGGAACGTTAACTTGCATGAGTTCAGTACTAATATGTTGTATATTGTTGACGGTTCGTAATATGTACAAGTTGGGTAATGGTGTGTCATGGTTCGATAGAAAATTATCTGGTAAATCTAATAAACTACGATTTCGTGAAAAACTGATCGATCACTATTTGTTGGTTCCTTTATTATTGGATCATTATTCTGATGGTAATTTAGGTAATTTATTGTTTCAATTAAAGTCTTTAAATATAAGTAATCAAAATTTGCATGTTGTGGTGTACATATCTGGCATTTCATCTGCAAAGTGTTCTAGTGTTCGATTGGAATTTGAAGGTATGTTAGATTTCTTATATTGTAATTCTACTCGTCAATATAAGGGTATTGTTATAAATAATGCAGTGAATAATATATTTGGTAGTAATGTGTTACATAGTGATGATTTGTTAACAATAATGGATGCTGATGATTTGTTTACTGATTGTACTTTATGGCAAATAGTTGATTTATATAAACGTAATCCAACTCGTTTGTTGTTTCACAGTTTTCTTACAAAGCAAGCAAACAAAGTTGGGGGGACTAAGTGTGTGTTGCCTGTGTTAACATATGATGGTGTTGAATTATATTCTCGTGTATATGTTAAAAGGACTCCTTGGTTGGTGTCGTCTGGTCATCATGGTCATCATACAACGGAATTGTCTGTGTTTTTGGATGTCTCTTATGGTGAGGGAAAACGAAGTCAGGATTCTCGTTTTGTGCGTGATGTTATAAATTTTTATGGTAATAAGTCAAGTACAGCTCAATATTCTTCTAATGTGTATACTGTGTATCGTGGTGCATCTGAATTATGGCGTAAAACCCATCGGGCGGTTGTCCCTCGTAACTTGGCAGAATCATTTTTGGATATGAAATTCCCGGATGTTTCTGATGTAGTTATAAACTTAGGTTCAAATGTACAACCAATATCACCAAATAAAAATGGTCTAGCTTTAATTTTTGAACCAATTTCACACAAACAAGCAACGATAAATGCGAAAAAAAAGGCGATTGCAGCAGGTGGAATGTCACTGGTGATACCTGCAGCAGTTTCGAATATACCGGGTTATAGCAATATGACAATATATAATAATAATGGATTATCATCATCATTATCGAAGGCAGCTACTGATGCGCATTGGAATTCAAATAAAAAACGAGATGGTAAGGTAGTTACCGTTAGAGTCTATACGTTGGATGAAATATTGGATTGGATTCCAAACAAAATACCAATCAAATATTTAAAAACAGACATACAAGGGTATGATTTTTTGGTTGTTTCTAAGACAAATAGTGAAAAATTCAATCGCATAGAATCATTGATGACAGAAGCGTACATGGTAGAAAGTTCGTATAAAGGTGTGAGGAATAATGTGTGTGATGATTGGGTTCCATACATGAAAAAAATCGGGTGGAAAATGAAATCTATTGTGAATCAGTGTTCGTATAAGACATTTTACTCGGACGAAATTTGTAATTCTATGGAACAATGGGGTGAACCATGTGAGGCTGATGTGGTATGGGAGAAACTGGGTGAAGTGAAGTGGTTGACTCACACATGGATGGGTAATTTGGGTAATGAGATATGGCAATATATGTCATTGTTGGGTATATCTTCTGTTGTTAATCGTAAATTGTGTGTTCATAATGTTACAGGTCTTGGTGATGCTGGTAAGCTATTTGGTTATCATTATGGTCCTATGTATTTAAAATCTGTTTTTACGGGTGTATATGAATTTCCACGTTGTCCGTTAGATGTTGTGTTGTCTGGTAGTTATTGGGAAGATAAAAGGCGTTTTACAAAGGGTTTGTTTTCTAATGTTAAAGGGTCTTTAGTGTTCATCGGTGGTTATCTTCAACACAACTCCTATGTTATGAAAAATGTTTTTTCTAAACTTGGTATAAGATCTGATGTACTTAGTAAAGCTAAAAAGGAAATATTGTCTAAATGTGTTGGTGGTAAGTGGGTTGGTTTACATTACCGTGTGTATCCATCTAGTCATGGTGAAGATCGTCTATTATTTAGTGATTATTTAGGTATTTTATCTCGTTTTGTTGACAAAGGTTTTTGTTTATATGTTAGTGGTAATAATCTTTCTGCAGTGCCTGACTTAGGTGGTTTTGAAGATGTGATTGTTTCAACTAATGGTTTTGCTCTGGATTTTGCGGTTTTAACTTTGGTGGATAATTTGATAATTAGTACAGGTACATTTGCATATTTTGCGGGTGTTTACAATAAAGATGCTAATGCTAGTCATGATGTTTATTATTATGAAGGAGCAAAGCTTTTATTTGGTTTTTCTCCAGTTAGAGTTGAAGTTAGTTGGATTTCGTGGTCTAAAACGATGCGTCGTCCTTTAAAATTGTGGCATGAGATTGCGGATGGTGTTGTATTTGTGTCTAGTCATGTAGTGGGTAGTTTTGTATCTTTTTTAGTAAAAGCAAAATCAAAGAAGCTATTAAAGTCTTTACGGTGTCGTACTGTGGATTCTGTGAATACTTTGTCTGGTTCAAATGTTGTACAAATTGTGTCTTTGACTGATACTTCTGTGAAAAAGAATCACTTTGATATATATCGTTTGGATTGTCCTGTGAAAAGTACAATCGGTTTGATTGGTCCACTTGGTTATACTACTATTGACAAAACTAATTCAAGCCAGCGTAGCCAGCGTAGCGTAGAAGGAAAGCTGGAACGTGTGGTGTGTATGGCGCCTTTATTTTATAAAGAGTCGTCGTCGTCAAAAAAGTTTCTTCGTTATTTAAAAGATGCTTTATTGTATTACAAGGATATTGGTTTTACAAAGATTGTAATCTATGGATTTGAATTACCTGAATTGGTAATGAAAATGTTGAGTAATAATGAATTAATAGATTTTCATGATTATGGGTTAAATGCGACAAATAATGTAAATTCTGGAGAAGTAGTAAATACGTTTGGTCGTGGTCGTTCGGGTTTAATGTATGAACGGGGTAAATTATTTGCATGGAATTCCTGTTATTTGGATAATTATGATAAGTCAACTTTTATGCTTTTTGTTGATTATGATGAAGTATTATGGTTTAAACATTCTGTTTTGTCTGAATTTGAGGATTGGTTGACTGATTTAGATGATTATAATGTGTTTATGCTTCAATCTTCAACAATGGTTGGTTTTAATGATAAAAGTTTACCGCCGGATAATATTTCTTCTTTGAGGTATTATGGTACAATGGAATCTACGAGTTTGTTGCCATATAATGCTGGTCGTTATCACTCTGGTCGTTGGAAATATCTGGTGAAAGGTTTTGGTTTGAATGGTCCGTTGTTAAATGATTTAATGTGGACTCATTCTGTTGGCGGTTTAAATTACAGTTACAGTGATGCTAATCATTATGTGTGTCCTAAGTCTGTGTGTGGTATTCGTCATTACCAGACAAATTTTTTGTTTGATGGTCAAATATCAAAAGAGCGTACATTGTCTCATATAAATAATGGCATTAATCTCTATGAAAAGCGTCTTGTAGTGTATGTTTTGACGCTCGAAAATTCAGATGCAGATAGGTTGTTAAAATTCCGCTCAACATTTTCTTCAGTGTTTGAAGTTCGTGTATGTTATGGTGTTTTAGACTCTAAAGATTATGGTACAGGTTATGGTAATACAAAGGGTCATATTTCGTGTTTAAAGCAGGCACTTGATGATAAATTAGATCAAGATATAATATATATATTTGAAGATGATGCTGTTGCGTTGTTTTCGCTGAAAGAGACAATGTTTAAGTTGCCTAAAACAGTTTCTGATGTTCCATTGGATGCATTGGTTGTTTTATTGGGTGGTCATAATTTTGTGGATGTTTCGGGTGCCGATAGCTTAGGGTTGCGTAAAGTGAATAGTTATTCTTTTGGTTCTTATGCATGGTGTACATTAAAATCAAATATTGAAATTTTAATGTCTGGTTTTGAAAAGGATTTAAAGTTAGAAAACGGATTTAAAGTTAATAATGGTATAAAAATGATTGGTGCAGATACAAGTTTTTATGTAAATGCTAATCGCTGTAGTATGTCTGTATATGTTTTGGATCCATTATTGTTTGGTCATCCTGAAAATTTTTCAAAGACTAAATTTAAAAGGCAGAAAGGTCTTTTGAATAAGAATGTGGTTGATTTGAAAGGTGATACTTATTTAAATCATTTAAATACGCCCTATCCTTATTTGAATGTTCAATTAAAAGAACGTTCGCTTGGTAGGTTGTTTTTGTGTGGTTACAATGTGTCTTATTTAAGTTTTTTGTATCCAAAGCGTTCTGTTTTTGGTAGTTTTAAAAAGAGTTTGACATCAACGATAAATGATGTAATGATTTATGGTTATCGTGGACCAACTTGTGAATCTAAATATTTTAAAGGTAAAATAATATATATTAATGGAGAGCCTGATGTGCCTAAGGTTCTTCCATCTGATAGTTATATATTTGCAGGTGTTGGTGGTGTTCAATTGTATTATGTTTCTGCAACGCTTCAGCGACTTAAAGATGGACATGCATTAGTTAAGAAATCAGCTGCATCAATTTCTAAAAATGTAATGGGTTCTAAGTTTATGTCATATATGTCAAGTAATTGTGTTTCTATTCGTGAAAAGGCATTTAATGATATTTCTAAGTATGTTAAGCCAGTTTCTGTTTTAGGTAATTGCAAAGGTGTTGTAAATATGAATGTTCAAAAAAGTTTTAATTGGGTAGATAATATTAATGTAACTGGTTATCGTTTTTCGTTGTCTATGGATAAAATAAAAAGGTCTGGATATGTATCTGAGAAAATTTTGATGGCTTTTTTATCTGGTAGTATTCCAATTTATTATGGTACAACTGAAGTGTTTAATATATTTAACAAAAAGGCATTTATTTATTATGATGTTGAAAGTCCTAAAGTTGCGTTGGATAAAATAAAGTATCTAGAAAGTAATAAAAGTGCGTATATGGAAATGTTTAATGAACCAATGTTGGCTGTGGGTGCTTATGATAAATATTTTTCTAAAGATAGTATAAGGACAAATTTGCTTGGTTCACTTGGTTCATGTAATTTAAAAGGTGTTGGTGGTAAAAATTGGGGTTTGTTTAAAAATATGATTGGTATTTTTAACGAATTGGATGTTCCATATAGTTTATCGTGGGGTACATTATTATTTTGGTATCGTAGTTGTTCTTTTGATTCTAGTGATATGGATTTTAGTATTGATATGGACTGGTTTAAAAACAAAACAAATCATTTGCTTTTGCATGATATGCTTGTGAAAAACGGCTGGCGTAAGGAAGCTACTTATGGTATCTTTGGTGTAATTGGTTATGAAGAAGCTTGGATACGTGATGGTATGAAAATGGATTTATTTTCCCTAAGTTATGTAAATGGTTCTTATGTTTGTGGTTTGACTTTATTGGATGGTAATATGTATTCATGTTTTGTAAAGCGCAAGGGTATGTCCATGTATAAGTGGGGTGATTTAATGATAAGAGCGCCTTCTAATGTTGAATCTGTGTTAGACTTTGGTTATGGTAAAGATTGGAGAATTCCTGACCCTAATTATCAGTGGGATGTTACGCCATTTAAACGAGGTGTTTGTAGTAAAGATTATGTACTGCAAAGAGATGCGCGTAATTAATTAATACTTGGGATTTTTATAAGTACTTTAGTAACGTCTATTAAATTCTTGTGCTTTTTGTTCAGCAAGACTCATTCCTGTCATAAATCCTTTCCGTTTTGTTTGATTATTTTGTTTATGGTTACTGTAATGAGTGTCTATATCATTATAAGTAGGTACAAATTGACTTCTACCTAGCATTCCTTCTTTTTGTTGGGATAAAGATATATTTTTTTGTTGTGATTTTTCAAGATGAAGGATTCTGTTATGTAAGTGTTTAATGAGTGTTTTTGCATCGTCAGAAAAATTTGTTTTGTCTATTAATAAATTGAATTCTGTGTCTTTTTGTATGGACAATTCTTCGATATAATCTGTTATGTTTTCCATATCTAGATTTGTGTGTACTGTAAGATTTTTTAATGGTTATATATATATATATTTATTATATAAAATTTATTTATTTTTATGTACATTAGTATAATCATCGAGTTTTCAGTTCTCATCTTAACTATAATTTAAATCCCGCAATTTAAATTACAGTGATGTATTTACAAACTTTTATGTAAACTCATCATACTATTTTGCAGGTTACAAGTGGTTACCACGCATAGCCTGCTCCTTGATCTGGTACTGATAATGTAGGTTCATACATATCATGTACTAGTCCTTTGGTAACAGCACCATAGCTACCTGCATATTTATAATCATCGCCTTGTCTCCAGAAACTATCTTCGTCATTAGCAAAGTCTCTTCGTTTACCTGCTCTCTTTTTAGCAGGTGGGCAACATATGTAATACCATTTTAATTGTATAAACAAAAATGTAATTAAAATTAGAATGGTTGCACCTAATATTAACATTGCAAATAACAAATCATTTGCAACACCATCACTACCTCTTAATGCAATCCATGAAGTGTTTTCAGAACCGGGTTGTCCCGGTTGACATTGTCCTTGTACACATACATATTGATATGGTCTATCTTCTGTATCAGCAACTGCTCTATAAAATACGATATCTCCGGATTCGTAAGTAGTTTCTGCACTGTAGTAACCTCTTATTGGGTCTCTTGCTTTTTGACCTTGACTACCTTGTGCCCCTTCTAAACCTTGTGCTCCAGTAACTTGTAATGATTGCCATTCTGATGCAACACCGGGTAAACCTTGGTCACATGTTGTTAACTCTCCCGGACAAGACAATACATAAAGTACACCTAGGTATTTAACAATGTCTCCATCTTCATATTGTGTTGCAACAGTCCATGTTCCTTTGTAAGGACTTTCGCCTTTTGTACCTTTTGAACCTGATGTACCTTTAAGACTTACCCATGATGTACCATCTTCTGTATTTGGAGTACCACCAGATGTTGGAGTGGTCAATTGCCATAATTCTCCATTGTGTGAAACTACGTCACCTTGTTGATATTGTGAATTTAAATTTAACAAGTACGAACCTTGATAACTGGATCTACCTTGTTCTCCCTCATTTCCTTTACTACCTTGAATACCTTGTATACCTTGTTGACCTTCATAAAATGTTTGTAAATTTAACCAATCGGTAGAATCATCTGATGGTTCGGCACTTGCTGTTTCTACAATTAATTGGTAGTGTTTCGTATTATGTATTACAATATCACCTTGTTTGTAATCATTAATTTGATTAATCAAGAATACTCCACGCCATAACCTTTCTCCTTGTAAACCTTGTTCACCTCGTTCACCTATGTCACCTTTTTGACCTTGTTTACCAGCATAATAATCTTTTAAATTTAACCAAACAAGATCATTTTCTCCCGGTGACACAACAGCTTGGAAAGATGCATCAACCAATCTATAAAATATATCATTCTTTTCGACTATATCACCATCTGAGTATACTTTATTAGTTGCATATGTACCTTGGTATTGCCTTTCACCTTGTTCACCTCGTTCACCTTTCAATCCTTGAATACCTTGATGGCCTCTGTAGTATTCTTTTAAATCTAACCATACTCCAACCGCATCTATTGCACCCGGTACTATTCCATTAGGTGTTGACGTCATTAGTTGATAAAATATATCATTGTATACAACTATATCACCAGCTCCGTAAACACCATCATTTGCAGGAACCCACGGTCCCATAAACACAGTACGACCTTGATTACCTTGTATACCTTGAATACCTTGGTTACCTATTTCACCTTTTTTACCTTGTATACCTATTTCGCCACGCTCACCTTGTTCTCCTCTTATGCCTTGAATACCTTGATTCCCCATAAGAGAATACCATACACCAGCACCTGAATTTTCACCGGGTACTCCTGTAGATGTAGGTGTTCTTAATTGGAACAATTCTCCATCTCTTACAACTGTATCACCTAATATGTATTTATTATTTACAGCAATATTAAACACGCCTCTGTATTGAGAAGCCCTCAATGTTACCCATTCATTACCTTCACCCGGAGCTGTAGAACATGAAGTTGCAAACAATTGCCACGATTCTACTACTTTTTGACCATTATCCAGTGTTTCTTCAGTCAATACAATATCACCTCTAACATAACTGGTTAATATTGATAGGTCAAATATTCCTTTAAATGGACTTACACCAGTAGCACCAGTGTCACCTTTAAGGCCTCTGTCTCCTTGGTCACCGCGTTCACCCTTATTTCCAAGGTGACCTCTTAAACTGACCCATCCTGATGTAGGTGTAGGACTACCAAGTGGAGACCCCGGACTTCCTAAAGCAGTATTTGAATACAATTGCCACGTATCACCATTGGAAATAACAATATCTCCAGCTTGATAATTTGCTAAAGTATTAATATCAAACGTACCTTTAAAGTATTCATCTTTCAATGTAATCCAATCACGTCCAGATAATGTATCTGGTTCGCCCAATGATGCATCAGCAAATAATTGGAAACTTTGACCTTTGTACATTACAACATCACCATATTTATAATTTGGATTGTTTACAATGTCGTAATCACCTTTAAATATTCCTTCACCTCTTTCCCCTAAAGAACCTTTATTTCCAATTTCTCCTTTAGCACCTTGGGCACCTACTGCACCTTGGTCCCCAACCAATTTGACCCATCCTTCATCTAGTACAGGAGCATTTGATGCAGTTCCTGTGGCTAATTGATACAATAACCCATTATAAGAAACAATATCACCTGCTTTATACAACGTTATTTTTGAAAATGTAAAATCACCTTTAAAGTTAATTTGGCGCATAGGATGCCATGAAGGTCCTCCATCACTGTCCGTATCAGGGTTAACATCCGCAACTGTACCCGGTGGACCGAATGAAGTTGCTTCAACCAATTGAAAAGTCTGTAAGGCCCCAAATGTATCAGGGTAAAGAACCATATCTCCACGAATGTATTTGCTATTATCCGCAATTACATAATAATTTTTAAATGGACTTGCACCTGTTTCTCCTTGTGCGCCTTTAACACCTATTTCACCTTGTGAACCCTTTACACCACGGTTACCTATGGAACCTTTATCACCTTTGTATAAAAAGCCCAAGTTTGTCCAAATTGTATTATCAGTGTTTGGATCGATTTGACATGGTTTTTGTGTAGTTGGTTCTTTCATAAAACGATAATGAGTATCTTGATACACAACGATATCCCCAATGTAATAATCTTTTGCACAAGAGGAATCAAATTCACCGCGGTAAATACTTTGACCTTGTTCACCTTTTTCACCCTGTGAACCTTTATCTCCTGTTATACCTTTAATACCATCTTCACCTTTTAAACCTGTATCACCTTTATGACCTTCGTATTTCTTACCTAAATCAACCCATGGTGTATTCACAGCCACTGGACTATTTAGCTCATTACAAGCACTCAACCCATAGTTAGGTGTATTATCCAATCTGTAATAGTCACCCCCAAATTTAACAATATCACCCAAGAGATATTCATCTGGACAACTATTTGTTACAGTATCTCTAATTTGAAACACTCCTCTAAATACAGTTCTACCTGTTTCACCTTTGACACCTTGATCACCCTTAACTCCTCTACCGCCTTGATCACCTTTGTCACCTTTATCACCTTGGGATCCTTTATCACCTTGATTACCTTGTGATCCTTTCGAACCTTTGTCACCTTTGTAAATAACAGCTAAGTCAATCCATTTGGATCCAGTTGACAACGGTTTATTTGCAACAGTACACGGTGGTTCTCCATTGGTTGGCATAGATTCTAATCTATAATAATCATCGCCAAATTTAACAATATCTCCTTCTAAATAATCAACAGGGCATTTAGACCCATCATATTGTTGAAAGTCGCCACGATAAATACTATCACCCTGATCTCCTTTATCTCCTTTAAAACCTTGTGATCCTTTCTCACCTTTCTCACCTTGGTCGCCTTTCTCACCTTGAGATCCTTTATCGCCTTTATCTCCTTTGAAACCTTGGTCGCCTTTCTCACCTTTCAATCCTTGATCACCCTTGTAGGTATCACCTAAGTTTTTCCATGTAGATCCATCAGCCATTGGTTGATTAGATAAATGACATGGTGGTTCATTATTAGTTGGCATTGATTCCAAACGATAGTAATTACCTTCAAATTTAACAATGTCACCTTCTAAGTAATCCAGAGGACATTTGTTGTTTACTTCGACTTTAAATTCACCACGGTAAATACGTTCACCTTGTGCACCCTTATCACCTTTAAATCCTTGGTCACCTTTATCACCTTTAAAGCCTTGATCACCTTTATCTCCTTTAAATCCTTGGTCGCCTTT